>JAKAWF010000173.1 GCA_021817025.1 bacterium | reverse complement strand
CGGTGCGGCTCTGCGAGGATGCCGCCCGGTGGGTTGAGCGGATCGAGGCGGGCTCGGTGCGGGTCACCTCGGCGACGGTGAGCCGGGAGGCTGACCGCTGGTTCGTGTCGCTGGCCGTGGAGGTGGAGCGGGCTGTCCTCCGGCGGCCGGTCGCCGGGGACACGATCGGGGTGGACCTGGGCTTGCTCGCCCTGGCGACGCTGTCGGATGGGACCGTGATCCCGGGGCCGAAGGCGCTGCGCCGCGGCTTGCGCAAGCTGCGGCGGCTCTCCCGGGCTCATTCGCGCAAGCAACGCGGCTCTCGCAATCGGGTCAGGGCCGCCCGCTGGCTGGCTCGCCACCACGCCAAGGTCGCCGCCGTCCGCCGCGACCATCTCCACAAACTCACCACCCGCCTGGCCAAGACCCACGGCCGGATCGTGGTGGAAGATCTCAATGTCAAGGGCATGCTGGGCAACCGCCGGCTGGCCCGAGCGCTCGCGGACGCCGGCTTCGGCGAGTTCCGCCGCCAGCTCGCGTACAAGTGCGAGCGATATGGCTCGGAGCTGCTGGTGGCCGACCGCTGGTTCCCCAGCTCGAAGACGTGCTCCGGCTGCGGAGCGGTCAAGGCCGAGCTGCCGCTGCGGGAACGCACCTACCGCTGTGAGAGTTGCGGCCTGTCGCTCGACCGCGACCTCAACGCTGCGATCAACCTCGCCGGGTGGACCGACCCGGCCGTCACCGCCAGTGCGGCGGAGACGTCAACTACCTGTGGAGCCGACCGTAAGACCGGGCCTCGTCCGGCTGGTGGCTGGGAAGCAGGAACCGGGACCGCCCCGGAGCGCCGCCATTCAATGGCGGCTGTGGACGGTGGACTTTCTAATGTTCACTGATTCGCAACGGCTCATTGCTGGACTCTGGGTGCGAGCGCACACCCGGGCTGAGGTCATCTGGGTGGGTGTGGACCTATGAACGAACGATGCCGTCAGCGAAGTCGACAAGGTGTTTGGCGTGGCGCAAAGTAGCTCTCAAGTCTGCGGCATTCACGTGAATCACCCCATAGTGGGCTTGATCCTTTAGGTTCAGCAATCGCCGCAGATCGTTTGCGGCTTGCCCCGCCCCACGCACTTCGCGGAGCAGGTTCTCGGCATCATGATGATCCTCAGAGCGTGAGCGCTGTCCGAGCGCGGCGCAACATGCCGCATCGCTTGCGGCGATTCCAGCAAGAACGGCCAGTGACGCCACGGCATTGCCGTACTCCTCACGATTATCGTCGTTGTATACGAGTTCGGCGACATCAAGAAAGCTTCGTGCATGAGCCAGGCGCACCAAGGCATCGTGAGCGTCACAAGGGCTCGCCCTCGCACCGCGCGCTCGGCTCATCGTGGAGTTTCGTCCTGGCGCGCCAGCTTGCCAATGAGCAAGTCATCAATCTTCGTTCCTGTAACCAGCATGCCGTCGCGCCGGATATCTTGAAGTAGGCGACGCCTCTCATGGTCCAGAGTCCTTAGCTCGTCCACACTGAGTTCCACCAGCGAGGCCCGATTCCCAGTCCAGAGGTCGATCTCGTGGATCATTGTGTCGAGTTGCCAGCGCCACCCCACCGTATGTGAGTCGCCATCGATGAACGGTGGGCGGACGACCAACACATCGATATCACTCTTGGTGTCCCCGTCACCTCGGGCGGCTGAGCCGAATATGGAGACGTGAAGAGGCTGAACTTGCCAGCGACTCACGGAGGCCGCCATTCGCTTGACCAGGTCTGTCCGCACGCTGAAGACGACATCCAGTGCTCCAACCAGGATATGTTTCTCGTTCAGGGTATAGAGGTAGGCGCTGCCTACGGCCTGAGAGTGAACAAGGCCGTGCTCGACGAGATGCCCCAGAGCTTCAAGCGCTGCGGGCTGCGAGACCCCGGCTCGGCGAGCCACCTCTCGCCCGGTCATGGGTGCCACCGTACGATGGAGGGAGAGCAGTACCTTGGCGCGGACGGGTTGGAGAAGCGCCAAGTAGGGCTGTCCCAAATCCATGATAGGTTATCCTATCACATGGCAGGTGCCCCTATCACCTGATATGGTTTGCTTTCGGAGAATTGCCTAGGCTTGCGGTTTAACCTCGGGGAAGGTTCGTGAACTGTTCACGGAGAGACTGACACAGCAGTACAAATAGGTGCTTGAGATCGGCCGCACGCTGGGCGGGGAGGATCGCTTAGCTGTTCTGAGACGCAAGCCCTGGCTGGCACCCACCCGCCCATCACCCTCGCATCCTGATCTGGGCATTTGCATCACAAGAGACTTGGTGGTAACTTACGCGCCAGCCTCTTATGACACCGTATGCCTTTCCGAACCACCAGGAATTCCGTGATCGAGAACGGGAGCTGGGCGCCCTCCGAACCTGGTACGCCGACGCTGGAGCCGATCCCATCTTCATCGTGCTGGGTAGACGCAGGGTGGGAAAGAGTTGGCTCATGCGGGAGTTCGCCCATGGGCTGAGGGCCGACATCCTGGTCTGCGACGAGACTCTGCCATCCAACCAGCTTCAACGGTTCGCGGCACAACTGAGGGACTCGGTAGGCGTTCCACTGGCGCTGCGCTCTGCCGCAGACCTCTTCGAAGTGCTCTTCGGTCTCGGTCGGCAGGAGCCCTACCTCGCCATTATTGACGAGTTTCCCAACCTGCTCGGCCATGGCGGACGCGCCGACTCAGAGCTGGCGGCCGTGTTGGAAGATCAGCTGGGCCGCAGCCGGACCAAGTTCCTCCTAGCAGGATCTCAAGTCATGACGATGGACCGGCTCCTGCGTCCGCGGGCCCCCCTCTATGGACGGGCCCGACGCCTGACCGTGCCCCCCATGAGCTTTCAACAGTCACGACCGTTTCTTGAGCCACAGCACTCGGGCCCCGAGCTGATCGAACGGTTTGCGATCGCTGGAGGGATGCCTCGCTACCTGCAACAGCTCGGCGCCAGGGGCACCCTCCGCGCCAGCATCTGCAGGGCGGTTCTGGACCCGCTGAGCGCGCCTCTCTACGACGAGCCGCGCACCGTCTTGTCCATGGAGCTGACGGAGCCCACGATCCACTTCACTCTCCTTGCCACGCTGGCGCGGCGGCAGCAGTCGAGTCTGGCCGACCTCACCAGCGCGACCGGCCTCGACCGCGGGCTACTGGGCCGATATCTCAATGTCATGAGGGAGCTCTTTCTGGTTGACGCGGCCGCGCCGATGTTCTCCACCGCGAAGCAGCGCAAGCATCGCTATCGGGTCCGCGACAACCTCATGCGCTTCTGGTTCGCCTACGTATTCCCGAATCAGGGGATTCTCAGCTCGCTTCGCGATGTCGGCCCCTTCTTTGACGCTGCGATTGCACCCCATATCCCGGAATTCGTCTCCTGCGCATTCGAGGAGGTCTGTCGCGACTGGGTGCGGCTGCACTTCAACACCGAGGTCGGGAGCTGGTGGGGGCTGTCACTAAATGAGCTGCGACGGAGCCGACAAAGAACCTCCGAAGAGATAGATGTCGTGGCCGGAACTGGCGGGCGTGCCGTCGTTGTGGGTGAGGCCAAGTGGACCAACAGGCAGATGAGCCCACAGGTCCTGACCGAGCTCCGCGACTTCAAGATCCCCGCTCTCGAGCAAGCCCAAGTCGACACCCGGACTGCGCAAGTCGTGCTGTTCTCCAAGAGCGGGTTTCACCCCGCCTTGCACGCCGAGGCGGTGAGCGGCAGAGTCCGCTTGGTCGATCTCCACGAGTTGCTGAGCACTTGATGGCGATCGTCGCAACCGACTAGAGGTGGTTGTCGACGCGGGCCAGGAGGCGCAGGGGACGGCCTTGGCCCTCCCATCGGTGTGGGCGCGCCTCGTCGCCAGTGCCGGTCGGCGATGAGCGCAGCTGATCTCAGCCCGTGCCCTTTCCTCTTCCCCGATACCGGCGCCGACTCATGAACTCCACTGGCGCCGCTCCGCACAGTCGCGGAATTCCAAGCCAGAGCCCCGAGCCTGGGAAAGTGCCACCGTTGTCGGGCCGGAACGCAGGTCGCGGTCAGCCGGGCTCTGGTGACACTGTTCAGTAGTAGCGCGGCGCTCGCCATCACCCCCAGTGGCCGAGGAGGTGGGGGCACGTCGCTCCACTTCGCGCTGCAACTGTTGCCCGAGGCCGAGGAAGGCGCAGATGGGAGCAGTGTCGGTCGGCCTAACTCTCATCACAGCATGAGGTTTCGCGCTCCAACTCGGTCACCAAGAAGCGGTACCAGCGGGCTGGGCGGACGTTGGTCATCGGGCGACCCGGCACAGGAAGGCCGGGATATCGACCGCTCGGCCCCAGGAACCCAGGCGGTTCAGGATGCTGGCATTGGGGGCAGATCCGACAAGGCAAGACGGAGGCACCAAGACGCCCGACCATCTTCCGAATCGAGGGCGAAGAGGACCACGGCAGCTCGACCAAGCATTCGACACCGTGCTGGACCCCTTCACCAGGCATCTCACCGAAGTCGAGTGCCACTCGAGCGCCACCGGTCAGACCTATGCCAAGTGGGCGCGCCACTACCGCCGATGGCTAGCGGAAGCGCATCCTGGGCTTGCCATCGACGCGGCGTCACCGGCGATCCCTTGACAGAGTTCTTCGCCTGCAAACGGACTCAGGGATTGCGGGCCAGCACCCTGACCACCATCCTGCACTCCCTGCGGAGCTTCTACAGCTTCGTGTTGAGCCACGACCCATCTTCTCGCAATCCGACTGAGGGGATAAGGACACCCAGGGTGGTGGCTCCCGCGCTGGACCCCTACAGCGAGGCGGAGGTGCGCTCGCTGCTCACCCTCGCAAAGAGGTATGAGCACTCTCCGGATCACCGTCGCTGGGTGGGCTACGTAGCCGTCACCATCCTGGCCGGAACCGGAATCCGCAACGGCGAACTGGTGAGCCTCAGGACCGCCGACGTCGACGTCGTCCGCCATCGGTTCAGCGTCATGGGCAAGGGCTCGAAGCCACGCACGGTCCCCTTCGGCCCCGCCACGGCCGCCGTGCTCATCACCTACTTGGGAGAGCTCCGACCGCTCCTCCCCGCTTCCCCCTACTTCATCGTGAATCCGCGCTCCCTGCGGGATGGTCCCTACCGCGGCGGGATGGAGCGCAAGGCCCTGGCCAGTCTGGTGCGCGATCTGGCCGTCGAGGTCGGTCTGCCCGGGCGACACTTCCCTCACCGATTCCGCCACACCTTCGCCACCAATGCCCTGCGTGAGGTGCGCAACATCGAAGTTGTGCGGGAACTCCTGGGCCACAGCAGTATCGCCACCACCGGCCGGTACCTCCACGCGAGCATGGCGGACAAGCACGAGGCTGCCGACAGGATCGATTTCGCAGCCGCCGCCAGCTCCCCCACCACTGAGCCCGTACTCCGCCTCTGCCTCGGCAAGGAGGTCACGGCGCCTGCCGTCCAACTTCCTCCGCCCAGCCCCGGTCTCTCGAATCCCGGGTGGCTCCAATCCCGGAAACTCAGCACCGAGGCGGAGGAGAGGATGGAGCAGGCGCTGGCGGCCGTGCGCAGCCTGCCCGCCGGGACCCTCGCCCGGCTCACCTCCGCCCGGATCGTCGAGACGGCCATCGGCACCATGACCGCCGGCCCCGCCGACTCCGAGGTGGTCGCGGCGGCAGGAGCGGCGATCCTCTGTCGCGCGAACGGACTCCCGGTGCCTTTGGAGCCACTGCTGCGTGCCCACGGACCAGCTGCGCTCGGCGCCATCGACCAGGCCCGCAGAGCCATCGAGCTGCTCTGTGCAGACCAGTGCCGCCCGGATTAGGTGACTCGTGCAGCGGCTCTCGGGTACCACCGTCGAGGGGCCCGAGGCAGTCTGGCAAGATGCTCCACCACTCTCACGTCTCGGAACGCGCTGTCGCTACTACGCACCCCAGTCTCCGCATTGGGGGCTGAAGGGCCGTGATCGTTGACGAGTGGCAACGCCTTCCTCAGCCCCTCGACTCGATACCAGCCTGAATCCACCGACCGGATGGGGGTGGCCGGCGGAGCGTGGACGAAGAAGAACGGGTGGAGGCGTCAGCACCCGCACGCCGATTCCCAAGGGCTTTCGCGTTGATATCAGAACGATATGGACGGAATCACTACTGGGGCGCTGGCACGTTCCCTTGGGACCTCAGTGCCGAGAGTTCATCGAGCGATCCGGGATCTAGGGGTCTCTCCGGCCCGGACCGAAGGGGGCCAGCTCCGGCTGTCCGGGGAAGAGGCAGACCTTGTCAGGTCGCGCCTGGGGTCCATAGTACTGGTGCCGGGATTTAGGCGGGAGGAACTGGTGACCCTGGCCGCGCTGAGTCGCCGTCCCCTCGGGTTGAGGTCAGCCAGAGCGGTGGCACGAGCCGCGAGTATCAGCCCGACGGCGGCGGCCTCTTCCCCCATGCGGTGGACCCGATCTGAACAGTGAACTTCGGAGGTTGCCGTCGAACCCAGCCGACGCATGGCCGCATACCTTTTGGCCGGCAGGGGGCGACCATCGGGACCAACCCCTGATCCCAGCCTCTTGATGTCGGCATCGTTGAAGTGCTCCAGGACAAGCTTGCGGGTGATCTCAGCCGCCATCTCAGCCAGCCACTGCACCCGTTCTGCCAGGGCGGCCCGCCTAAGGGCAGCCGAGCTCAGCTCATCCTGGCCGCAGAAGGCGGTGCATGATGCGGTGGCCGTGAGCGCCACGGAGGTGGCGCTACCCGGTTGATCGGTCATCTCCTGAAACCTTCTGCTGAGCCTGGACGAGGAGCCGCCTCTTAGCCTCTTTCGAGCGGATCCCGTACATACGTCCGGCGAAGATGGCAACCAGGGCCGTGAAGTCCTCCAGCAGCTCCGCTGGCCCTCCTGCCGACCCCTTGGAGTGGGCCACCTCCAGCAAAACCCCGTCTTTCTCCAACAACTGGCGCAGCCAGCTGAGCCGAACCGGGCCAGGCGATCCTCGTGGGTGACCCGGACCACGCTGATCCCGCCGGCATGGGCCATGGCCAGCACCCGATCCAGCCCGGGGCGGTGCTCTCGCAAACCCGAAGCTCTGTCCC
>JAKAWF010000172.1 GCA_021817025.1 bacterium | reverse complement strand
CGAGATCACCTACGTCGAGGCCATCCGCAGCGCCATGGAGCAGGAGATGCGCCGCGACGACCGGGTCGTCCTGATGGGCGAGGACGTCGGTCCCAAGGGCGGCGTCTTCGGGGCGACCGCCGGGTTGTTCTCGGAGTTCGGCGAGGAGCGTGTCATCGACAGCCCGCTGGCGGAGGCCGCCATCGTGGGGGTGGCGATCGGGTGCGCCCTGGCCGGGCTGCGGCCGGTCGCCGAGATCCAGTTCCTCGACTTCATCCCGCCGGCGATGGACCAGATCTTCAGCGAGGCGGCCAAGATCCGCTACCGCTCCAACAACGACTGGAGCTGTCCGCTGGTGATCCGGGCCCCCTGCGGCGGCGGGGTCCACGTCCACGGCGCGCTCTACCACTCGCAGAGCCTGGAGGCGATCTTCGCCCACGTGCCGGGGCTGAAGGTGGTGATCCCCTCGACGCCCCGGGACGCCAAGGGGCTGCTGCTGGCGGCGATCCGGGACCCCGACCCGGTCTGCTACTTCGAGCACAAGGCGCTCTACCGCTCGCTCCGAGAGGACGTCCCAGAGGAGGAGTACCTGGTGCCGATCGGGAAGGGCAGGGTGGCCAGGGAGGGCCGCGACCTCACCTGCATCACCTACGGGGCCACCGTCCACGAGGCGGTCACGGCGGCCGAGCGGCTGGCTCAGGAGGGGATCGAGGTCGAGGTGGTCGATCTGCGCACCATGCGGCCTCTGGACCGCGAGCTGATCGTCACGACTGCCCGCAAGACCGGCAAGGTGCTGGTCGCCCACGAGGCCAACCTCGCGGTCGGGGTGGGCGCGGAGGTGGCCGCCATCGTGGCCGAGGAGTGCTTCGAGCAATTGGACGGACCGGTGATGCGGATCGGGGGGCCCGAGATCCCCGCCATCCCCTTCGCCGAGTCGCTGGCCGAGGTCTACTGCCTCGGCCCCGACAAGATCGAGGCCAAGCTCCGCGAGCTGGCCGCCTACTGATCAACTCAAGGCAGGGGAACCAAACCAATGTCGATCACGGTCAAGATGCCCCAGCTGGGGGAGTCGGTCACGGAGGGCACCATCGGCTCCTGGCTGGTCAAGCCCGGGCAGCAGGTCAGCAAGTTCGACTCCCTGGTGGAGGTGATCACCGACAAGGTGACGGCCGAGGTCCCCTCGCCAGCGGCGGGCACGGTGGGGGAGATCCTGGCCGGGGAGGGCGAGCGCCTCCTGGTCGGTCAGCCGATCTGCACCCTGGACGGCGCTGAGGAGGACGCGGTGGCAGCAGTGGCGGCAGTGGTGCCGGCAGCCACCGAGGAACCTCCCCTCCCGGTGGTGTCCCCCTCCTTGGGGGCGCCGCCAGCCGGCCCTTTGCCTGCTCAGCCGCCCGCAGCCTCCCAGCCAGCCGCGGAGGCCGAGGAGCCGTCACCGGGGGTTCACGCGGCTGCTCCGGCGGCGCCGGACGGGTTCATCAGCCCGGCGGTGCGCGCCCTGGCCTCCGAGCACGGGGTAGACCTGGCCCAGGTGTCGGGGACGGGCTTTCAGGGTCGTATCACCAAGCGCGACGTGATGCTCTTCCTGGAGCGAGGGGAGCGCTCGCAGGCTCCGGCCGCGGGGGCCAGCTCCCAGGCGGCAGCGGCCGCCGGGCAGCACCCGGCCGGACCGGGCGACAGGATCGCCCTCTCACCGATGCGGCGGGCGATCGCCGAGCACATGGTCCGCAGCCGGCAGACCTCACCTCATGCCTGGACCATGGTGGAGGTCGACATGAGCGGGGTCGCGGCAGCCAGGACCACCCACAAGGAGCGCTTCCGCAAGACCACGGGCGTGGAGCTGAGCTTCCTCCCCTACGCGATGCAGGCGACCTGCCTGGGGTTGCGGGCCGTGCCGTCCATGAATGCGGTCTTCGAGGAGGACTCGATCGTCCTCCAGCGGGAGGTCAACCTGGGGCTGGCGGTGAGCGTCCAGGACGGCCTGATCGTCCCGGTGGTGCGGGGCGCGGACCGTTACAGCGTGGCCGGGCTGGCCCAGGCCGCGGCTGAGCTGATCGCCAGGGCCCGGGCCGGGAAGGCCAGGCTGGAGGACGTGGAAGGCGGCACCTTCACCCTCAACAACGCGGGCGCGCTGGGGACGGTGATGTCGCAGGCGATCATCAACCAGCCCCAGGCGGGGATCCTGGTCATGGACGCCGTGGTCAAGCGGCCGGTGGTGATCGGGGACGCCATCGCGATCCGCCCCATGATGAACCTCTGCTTGAGCTTCGACCACCGCCTCAACGACGGTCTGGCGGCGGCCCGAATGCTCGGAGCGGTCAAGAGCTGGCTGGAGGGTGTGACCGAGGACACGCCGATCTACTGAGAATGGTCCTGGCCCAGCCCGGGTGGCTCCCAGCCGCGCGTCCCTGAAACGCCGGGCCCTGAGGCAACCGGATGGCCACTCTTCGTGGAGGGGGCGAGAGGTGCCCTTATCTGCTCTTTAGGTCGCCTGACTTGGCGGAGCAGCCTGCTCTACGGGCTTGGCCCGGCAGGGCAAGCTGGTGGCCAGGCGGGTGAGCCTCTAATTGTGCCCGATGTGGAGGCGGGCCCACCCAGAGAATCCATAGCTGCGGCGAGCTGATGTGGTTGACCAACACTTCCTCGCGGCGCCAGCTCAGTCGCGGTCAGGCGGCTGCCCTCTCAAGGTTCTGGCTGAGGCCGCCTTACCACCACGTCATAGCCGAAGACGCCACTCACGGTGGCAGGCCACCAAACTCCAGCTCCGCCGGTTGGCGGCCTGCATCGGTGGCCCCTGCCCTTGTCAGGCTCCAGACGATGAGTCCGATCCCCGCCGCCGCCGCGAGGATTCCCGGCAGCGGTCCGACCAAGTTCACCAGATAACGGAGGTGGTTGTGGACCTTCAGTACCAGGTTCAGGTCGGTGGCTTTGGCGGTGGCGCCTTCGAAGATGAGAATCGCGGCCACGCTGGTTCCAAGCGCGCTGTGCATGGTGGTTATGGCGCGGGCTGACTTGCCCGAGGTCCGAGCCAGCCAGCTGATCAGGAGCAGGGCCACCGCAGGGAGGCCAATTTCGGCTATCCCGGAGGGGGCCCAAGGAGGTGGCTGCAACAGCCAACCTGCCACTAGACCGCCGACCACCATCCAGGCCACCGGTTCCGGCACCGTGAGCCGCCGACGGGCCAGTATCGCACTCGGGACCAGTGCGGCGGCGAGACTGAAGTTGAAGAGGGCCAACGTCGCGTCAATCGGGTTCCCGGCCTGGCCACGGTCGGGTATCACGCTAGTCAGGAGCAGGATGGGCCTGGTCGCGAGCCAGTTCAGGACGCCACTGCTGCCAGCGACCGGCTCGGAGTGAGTGATCAGCGCGCTCAAGTGGCCTTGGGTGGTGAAGACCATCCAAGGCACCAGGCCGAGGATGGTGGCGAGCCCGACAATAGTGACCGGCAGCACACGGCGCGTTTGGCGCAGGCCGATCCATAGAGCTAGCCCTAGCACATAGCCGATGGAACCGGGATGCACCATGAGCGCACCGGCGAGAGTCAACCCGAGGCCAAGAGTCGCCACTGTCCGAGCCTCGAGCGCAAACCACGCGGCGGCCAAGAGAAAGAAGATCACCAGTTCCCACGGCCATGTGTAGACGAGGTTGATCAGCAGCATGGGGCATGCCGCCACCGCCAGTAGCCGCCCCGAGGAGTCGGTGCCCAACCTCGCCAGAAGGAGCCGGGCCGGCCACAGCCAGAGCGTATTGAGAAGCACTGATCCGATCTGGAATACCCAGTATTGAGCGTGGATCAGCAGCCACGGGGACAGCAGGGCATCAAAGATGGGGGTGCGCTGCAGCAGGTCCATCCTTGGAATCGAGATGGGCAGGCCCGCGAAGGCAAGCGCCATCTGATAGTGCTCGTACCAGTCGAAATATCTGGATGCGCCGGTGTGGACCACGATCAGCGCCTCGATCCCCAGGGCCGCAGCTAGGATCCCAAGCTCTATCAGGCTGGGCCGCCAGAGGGTGACGACCAAGGCGAGGCACGGGATGGCCACCAGCATGCCCGCCATCGGGACTCCCAGGCTGACCGCCGCCACCTGGGCGGAGCCGCCCAACAGCAGGGCGGTAGCTCCCGCCAGCAGGCGGACCGCAGGGTCCGCGGGGCGGCCCCCCAGGCCCCAAGGATGCGTGGTCACGACTGCATCATCGCCGGACTGAGCCCTCTGGACGGTCGTTTTGGTGGAATGTGACAGCCGCGTATCGGTGTCTTCACGAGTGCCCGGTCGCGTGGTCCGTTTCGGAAATCAAGTCGGGAGCGACAGCCACTCGGGCACCGATCTGGTTCGAACCGGGCTCGCACTTGACCGGAACCGGGCCAGTCGCTTTGGGGACTTGTCTCGGCCTTCGCCGATCGGAGGAGGCCTTAGGATGGAAGCGTGGACAACGCCCCCGGCTCATCTCCCAGCGCGCCTCGGGTGGCCCTGCCGGTCGTGCCCGACCGGCGCCCCTCCGTCATCCCCGGACGGGGCCCGGTGGGGGACGGCAGGCCGATGTGGCGGCAGCTGATGCCGGCGGGGGTGGATCACCGTCCGCCCTGGCTCACGGTCAAGATGCCCCAGGGTGCGAAATACTCCGAGCTCGACCACTTGATGAGGAGCAAGCGACTGCACACCGTCTGCGAGGAGGCCCGCTGCCCCAACCTCGGCGAGTGCTGGAGCTACGGCACCGCCACCTTCATGATCCTGGGCGACATCTGCACCAGGGCCTGCGCCTTCTGCGCCGTCAGGTCGGGCCGGCCCACGGGCCTGGATCTGGACGAGCCGCAGCGGGTGGCGGCTGCGGTTGAGGCGATGGCGATCCGCCACGCCGTGATCACCTCGGTCGACCGGGACGATCTCCCGGATGGCGGCGCCCAGATCTTCGCCGCCACCATCGACCTGATCCACCGCCGGGTCCCCGGGTGCCAGGTGGAGGTTCTCACCCCCGACTTCCAGGGAGTGGAGTCCAGCCTGCGCACAGTGATGGACTCCTCGCCCGAGGTCTTCAACCACAACATCGAGACCGTGCCCCGGCTGTTCCCACGCGTCAGGCCCAAGTCCCTCTACCAACGCTCCCTTCAAGTCCTCAGGCGGGCGGGGGAGATGGCGACCGGTTCCAAGACGAAGTCCGGGCTCATGGTGGGTCTGGGAGAGAGCATGGACGAGGTCAAGCAGGTGCTGCGCGACCTGAGCGCGCAGGGGGTTCAGCTGGTCACCGTCGGGCAGTACTTGCGGCCCTCCCTCAAGCACATCCGCTGCGAGCGCTTCTGGCATCCCGACGAGTTCGCCGAGGTGAGGGACTACGGCAACTCGCTCGGCTTCGCCCACATCGAGTCCGGCCCGCTGGTGCGCAGCTCCTACCACGCCCACGAGCAGGCGGCGGCGGGAGCGGCCGCCTCCGCTCCGGCCTAGCCATGGCGGGGATCTGGCGGCCGCCCTTGAAGGTGGTCTGGTGCGGCACGGTGCCCTACCAGCTGGCCTGGGAATGGCAGCGCACCCTGGCGGCGGCGCGGGCCCGGGGGGAGTTGGGAGACGATCTGCTGCTGCTGTTGGAGCATCCCCCGGTCTACACCATGGGCAAGGGGGGCGAGCCCCAGCACCTGCGCCAGGGGGCGGAGAGCCTCAGGGCCGCCGGCGCCGAATATTTCGACGTCGACCGCGGCGGCTCGGTGACCTTTCACGGCCCCGGCCAGCTGGTCGGTTACCCCATCGTCAACTTGGAGCCGCTCGGGATCGACGTCATCGCCTATCTGCGCGCCCTGGAGGCCGCCCTGATCGACGCCTGCCAGCTGCGGGGGGTGGACGCCTTCCGCGATCCGCCCTACACCGGGGTCTGGGCGGCGCCCGGGAAGCTGGCCGCGATCGGTGTGAGGCTGAGCGGGCGCAAGGTCACCTATCACGGCTTCGCCCTCAACGGGACCACGGACCTCACCTTCTTCGAGCGGATCGTGCCCTGCGGGATCGAGGGCCGCACGGCTGCCTCGATGCAGCAGTGCGGCGCCAGCGGAGACTGCAATCCGGAGTCGTTGGCCGAACTGGTGGCTCCCTTTGTCGCCCACGCCCTCGGACTCCGGCCCGAGCAGGGCCGGCTCTCGGATCTACGCCCACTCGGGATCGAGCCCGGATCCGCGCCCGAATGAGCGCCGGGATTGGACGAATCGACCCCCGGCGGGCATATTCTTATCCACCAAGAAGTGGTCACTCACAGGGAACCAGGACGGGGAGCCAAGGGGCGGAGCACCGCTCAGCTGAGCTGGGAGGGTGAGACCGGCCCGGTGCGGGCCGGCCGCCGATCTCGGCTGGTGCAGTTGGACCGCGCCCTGGAGGTCCTGGAGGAGTTGAACCTGCGCGGCGAGCAGACGGTGCCGGAGCAGGTGCGCCGGAGCCTGGAGAGGCTGGGCGTGATGCTGCTGCCAAGGGAGAGCCCGACTGCGGTTCTGGAGAAGGTACTGATCGTGCAGGAGGTGTATCTTCTGCACCCGGTCCCCCCTCCCGGCAAGCCCTGGCCCTCGCGGTCGGGCCAGGCGTCCTCCTGAACCGCAGTTGTGAACGGTTGCTCGTGAGCCGCGCCGTAATTGACGCTGATGAACTTGAAGGCAAGGGCGCGAGTGCAAGGCGTACATCCGGTGACCGCATGCCGTTGGTTCCGGGACGGGAAGCTGCCGGTGCCGGCGCGCCGCGTCGGGGGCCTGATCCTGGTCGACGCTCCAGGTTCAGCCGCCGCCGCTGGCAGCCTCGCCGGCCACGCCCGCGTCTCGTCGGCGGACCAGCTGGCCGACCTCGACCGGCAGGTGGCCCGGGTCACCGCGTGGCGGCGGGCGAGGGCCTCTCGGTGGGCGGTGTGGTCGCCGAGGTGGGCTTAGCCCTCAACGGCAAACGGCGCAAGTTCCTCGCCCTGCTGCGGGATGAGTCGGCGGCCACGATCGGGGTCGAGCGTCGGGGTCGGTTTGCCCGCTTCGCCGCCGAGTACGTGGAGGCAGCGCTGTCGGCGCAGGGACGTCGCCTGCTGGCGGTGGATCCCGCCGAGGTC
>JAKAWF010000003.1 GCA_021817025.1 bacterium | reverse complement strand
GATCTCCCCGTGCGCACCCTCACCCATCAGGTACACGGAGGGGTACTTGGCGGTGATCTTGGAGCCGAGGTTGCCGTCGATCCAGAACACTGAGGCGTTCTCTCTGGCGATGGCCCGCTTGGTGACCAGGTTGTAGACGTTGTTGGACCAGTTCTGGATGGTGGTGTAGCGGACGGTGGCCCCCGGCATGGCGATGATCTCCACCACCGCCGAGTGCAGCGAATCCCGACTGTAGGTGGGCGCGGTGCAGCCCTCTATGTAGTGGACGAAGCTGCCCTCGTCGGCGATGATCAGGGTCCGCTCGAACTGGCCCATGCTCTCGGAGTTGATCCGGAAGTAGGCCTGCAGGGGCACCTCCACCCTCACCCCCTTGGGGACGTAGACGAAGGATCCGCCCGACCAGACCGCCGAGTTGAGAGCGGCGAACTTGTTGTCGTTGGCGGGGATCACGGTGCCGAAGTACTTCCGGAAGATCTCCTCGTGCTCGCGCAGCCCGGTGTCGCAGTCGGAGAACAGCACCCCCAGCTTCTCCAGGTCCTTGCGGATGGAGTGGTAGACCACCTCGCTCTCGTACTGGGCCGAGACCCCGCCCAGGAACTTCCGCTCGGCCTCGGGGATGCCGAGCCGGTCGAAGGTCCGCTTGATGCCCTCGGGGACATCGTCCCAGGTCCGTCCCTGCTCCTCGGCGGGACGCACGTAGTAGTAGATGTCATCAAAGTCGATGCCGCTCAAGTCGGGACCCCAGGTCGGCACCGGCCGCTGCCGGAAGTGCTCCAGGGCCTTCAGCCGGAACTCGAGCATCCAGGCCGGCTCACCCTTGCGGCGCGAGATGTCCACCACGGTCTCGCGGGTGAGCCCCTTGACCGCCCGGAAGACGAACTCGTCGCCATCGTTGAAGCCGTACTTGTAGTCCTTGGTCAGGTCCTTGGCGGCAACTGCCATATGGTCCTTCCTTCCCTTCCCGAGAGCGGGGTAAATTCCGACCGATTTACTAGGTATTCTACCGCGCCGCCGCCAGCTCCTCCGCCGCGATCCCCGCCGCCTGCAGCATGGGGTCGTAGCCGCTCTTCTCGATCTCGGCCACCAGCTCCGAGCCGCCCGAGGCGATGATCCTGCCGGCGGCCATGACGTGGACGCGGTCGGGGAGGATGTAGTCCAGGATGCGCTGGTAGTGGGTGATTATCAGGACCCCCATGCCGCCCTGGCGAATCCGGTTGACGCCCTCGGCCACGGTCCGCAGCGCGTCCACGTCGAGGCCGCTGTCGGTCTCGTCGAGAATCGCCATCTCGGGCTGCAGGACGGCCATCTGCACGATCTCCATGCGCTTCTTCTCCCCCCCCGAGAAGTTGTCGTTGATGTAGCGCGACAGGAACGACTGATCCATCTTGAGGGCGTCCACCTGCTCCTTGACCAGGCGCAGGAAGTCGCGCGCCTTGGGCTCCTTGCCCTGGCCCTTGAGCGCGGCCCGCAGGAAGTTGACGGTGGTCACCCCCGGGATGGCGGTGGGGTACTGAAGACTGAGGAAGAGGCCCATCCGAGACCGGTCCTCCGGCAGCCTGCCGAGCAGGCTCTCCCCCGCCCAGCGGATGTCGCCGGCCACCACCTGGTACTTGGGGTGCCCCATGACGGCATAGCCGAGACTGGTCTTGCCCGCTCCGTTGGGGCCCATCAGGGCATGAACCTCGCCCTTGGGGACGGTCAGGTCGACCCCCCTCAGGATCTCCTTGCCCTCCACGGCCACCCGCAGGTTGCGAATCTCGAGCACCGGCGGGCCGGACCTCGCCTCAGACATGGGCTGCCTCCTTGACGAATGCGGCGGTGGCCGTGCCCTCGCCAGGGCACCAGGGATCCATGGCCTCTGGGTCGGACAGCAGGTCCTGCAGGGTAGTGCCCCCGAGCACCTGCTTCACCGCCTGTTGCAGCCGCCCCCAGAGAGGGCGGCTGAGACATTCCGGCTCCCGCTGGCAGGTGCCGGAACGGTATCCCTCCGCCAGGCACTCGACCGGGGCGACCGGTCCCTCCATGATCTCCACGATCTCCAGAACCGTCACCTGCAGCGGGGAGCGGGCGAGCCGGTAGCCGCCGTGGAGCCCGCGGGTGCCCTCCACCAGCCCCGACTTCCGCAGCGGCGCCACCAGCTGCTCCAGATAGGCCAACGGCAGGGTCTCGCGGCGAGCGATCTCGGTCAGGCTCATGGGCGGGCCTCCGTACCCCTTGGCCAGCTCGGTCATCATCCGCAGGCCGTAGTGGGCGCGAGAGGAGATCCGCATCGCCACCGGGGCTTGGCCCAAAAATCCGACTGCCATGCCAACATTTTAGACACAGCGGGCGAGGGTCGCGCCGCGCGACCTCCCCGGCGGGGCAGGGAACCGCCGGAGAACATCCCGGCGGGCCCGCCGCCGAGCGGTCAGGGCGCCGCAGGAGCCCCCTGCAGGGCCCGGACCGAGGCCACCACCGCCTGGGCCGCGCGATCCACGTCCGCCGGGGTCGTTTGACGGCCGAGGGTCAAGCGGAGGTGGGCTCCCGCCAGGGTTGGCGGCAGCCCCATCGCCAGCAGGACATGCGATGGCGAGAGGGAGCCGCTGGCGCAGGCCGAGCCCGCCGAGGCACAGACTCCCAGCCGGTCCAGCCGCACCAGCAGCAGCTCGCCCTCCACCCCGGGAAAGGCGAGGGTGGCGAAGTTGGGCAGCCGATCAGGCGGGGGGGCGCCCGTGGCCACCGCACCCGGGATCTCCGCCAGGACGCGCCGGGTCAGTTGCCGGGCCAGCTCTCCCTGGCGGGGCGCCTCCCTCTCGCGCTCCCCCTCGGCCAGCTCCGCCGCCGCCCCCAGCCCCACGATTCCGGGCACGTTCTCGGTCCCCGAGCGGCGGTTGCGCTCCTGTCCGCCGCCGGTGATGAGGGGATCGAGCAAGGTCCCCTGGCGCACGTAAAGTGCCCCGGCACCCTTGGGCCCGTAGGCCTTGTGAGCCGAGACCGTCAGCAGGTCGACGCCCAGCCCGCCCACGTCCAGAGGGAGCTTGCCCAGGGCCTGGGTGGCGTCCGTGTGGAAGTAGGCGGTCGAGTGCCGCCTGGTGACCGCCACCAGCTCCGCTATCGGCTGGATGGTGCCGACCTCGTTGTTGGCCAGCATCACCGAGACCAGGATCGTGTCGTCACGCAGGGCCCGGGCGAGGTCGTCAGGAGCGACCAGTCCCCGCGAGTCCACCGGCAGCACCGTCAGCTCGAAGCCCCCGGCGGCAAGGTCTCGGGCGGTCTCGAGAACGGCCTCGTGCTCCACCGCCGACACGATCAGGTGGCGGCCCCGTTGCCGCCTCGCCACCCCCCGGAGGGCCAGGTTGTCGGCCTCGCTGCCGCCGCCGGTGAAGACTATCTCCCGGGCCCGGCAGTGCAAGACCTCTGAGAGCTGGTCGCGAGCGCGGTCCACCAGGGCCCGGGCGGCTCGCCCCACCTGATGGCTGCTGGAGGGATTCCCAAAGCCTTCTTCCAGGGCCGTCAGCATCGCCTGCCTCACCTCCGCGCGCACCGGGGTGGTGGCGGCGTTGTCCAGATAGGTCAGGGGTGAGGCGCCGCGGTCAGGGCCGGTCGCGGCCAGACTCCAGCAGGGCGGGGAGAGACCCCTGATACCCCTGCAGCGCGCGGTGGACGTCGAGAAGGTCGGCGGCGCTTATGGGCGGTGGCCCTGAGGTGGTCTCCGCCACCTCGTCCTCATCCCCCCCGCCGTGCAGCTCCAGCGCCACCACGAAGGCCATGTCGCACTTGCGGCAGGTCACCTCCACGGTGTACTGGGAGCCGTGGTGGGTGAGCTGGCGCATCTTGCAGTCGGCCAGCGATCGGCGGCAGACCGGACAGCGAAAGTCGCCCGCTCGCTGCCTCAGGAAAGTCAGAATGTCCATCTCAAAACCTCATCCTGAGTATAAACAGCCGCGGCAGGCAACCTTGCCCGCCGACTTCTCGGGGGCACGCCCCCCCCCGCCAGAGAACCTCTCACCGCCGGCTGAGCGGCGAGCATGTCGACCACCCTCACGATGCCGACCGCGACCTGGCGAACTCCCAGGCATCGGCGATCATCTCGTCGATCCCGGGGCGCGCCGGAAGCCAGCCCAGCTCCTCGCGTATCCTCTGGCTGGAAGCCACCAGGACCGCCGGATCGCCGGGCCGGCGGGCCGCCTCCAGCACCGGGATCGGGCTTGCGGTCATCCGGCGGGCGGACTCGATCACCTCCAGCACCGAGAAGCCCTTCCCGTTGCCCAGGTTGTAGATCCGGTGCCGCCCGGCTCCACCGGCGTCTGCGCCGGTGGCCTCGAGGGCCAAGAGGTGGGCGGTGGCCAAGTCGTCAACGTGAATGTAGTCCCGCACGCAGGTCCCGTCCGGGGTGGGGTAATCCCTGCCGAAGAGCTGAATTGCCTTGGCCCGACCGGCGGCCACCTCGAGCAGGTTGGGGATCAGGTGGGTCTCGGGCTGGTGGCGTTCACCAGCCTTCCCGACCGCCCCCGCGACATTGAAGTAACGCAGGCTGACCGCGTGCAGGCCGTGGGCGCGGGCCTGGTCGCCGATCATCAGGTCGGCCGCGAGCTTGGAGTTCCCGTAGGGACTGGTGGGCCGGGTGGGGGCATCCTCTGGGATCGGCACGCGGTCCGGTTCGCCATAGGTGGCGGCCGTCGACGAGAAGACCAGGCGGCTCACCCCGGCCGCCCGCATCGCCTGGAGCAGAGTCTGGGTGCCGCCCACGTTGTTGCCCCAGTACAGCTCCGGATGAGCGACGGACTCCCCGACCAGGGAGCGGGCCGCGAAGTGGAGGACGGCGTCCACCCGCCCGGCGAGGAGACGCTCGAGCTGCCCGGCGGCGGTCACCGCGCCGTGGACGAACAGGGCCCCCGGTGGCACGGCGTCCAGGTGGCCGGTCGAGAGGTCATCCAGAACCACCACCTCATGGCCCGCTTCGAGCAGCCGGGTCGCCACCACGCTGCCGATGTAGCCGGCCCCGCCGACCACCACCAGCCTCATCCGCCGGGCCCGCAAGATGACGGGCGCCGGGCGGACCCCCGTGGCGCGCCGGTCAAGCGACTCGCCCCAGCCGCTCCAGGACCGCGCTGGTGAACTCCTCGGTGAGAGCCTCCCCCCCCAGATCCGCCGTCTTGGTGCCCTTCGCCACCACCTCCATGGTGGCCGCTCGCACCCGCCTTCCGGCGGCGGCCAGCTCGGGTTGGGGCAACTGCTCCAGAAGTGCCGCGGCGGCCAGGATCATGGCCATCGGGTTGGCGACGTGCCGGCCCTCCAGGGCGGGCGCGGTGCCGTGAGGAGCCTCGGCCATGACCACGCTCTGGGAGCCGTCGGCCCCGAAGCCGATCATCAGGGACTCGCTCCCAGCGAGGGTGCCGTAGAGGCCCAGCACCATGTCCGAGAGGATGTCGCCGTCCCGGTTGAGGGCCGGAATGACCAGGGCGTCATCCCTGGTCAGCACCAGTGCGAAGGTGGCGTCGATCAACTGGGGCTCGTACGGAACCCCTGGATGCCGCTGGGCAGATCGGTCCATCTCCTCCTTGAGCATCCCTTCGTAGACCGGTGAGACGGTGTACTTGGGCCCTCCGAAGACCGTTGCCCCACTCCGCAGCGCGTAGCTGAAGGCGTACTCGGACACCCTGCGGCAGTGCTCCCTGGTCACCTGGGTCGTGCGGTAGGCGACCTCGGTGGGGCCCGCTCCCTCGCGCCACTCCTTGGCGCCGTAGGCGTCGTCCACCGCCATCCGGACCACGGTTATGGGCGCGTACACCCCGCCCAGAGGGGGCACACCCGGGATCCGCCGCCCGCTGCGCACGATCACGTCGCCCCCGACCTCAGCCCGCAGGATCGCATTGGGGCTGCCCACGTCGCCGGCCTGCTCCGGGGTCACCGTGGCGGCCTTGAGCCCGCAGCCGCTGCGAAGCATCCTCCTGGCCGCCTCGTGGACCACCTCGTTGGCGGAGCTGCGGCGGGCCGCCAGGCTGAGGTCCAGGTGCTCCAGGGTCACCATCGGGGCGATCGAGGGAGCCGCGAGGATGCGCAGCGCCTGCTCCAGCAGCTCCTCCCCGGTCTGGTCACCGTGGAGGACGGTGACCGTGCACTCAGCCACGCCCCTACCTGTTCCGGACCCGGCGGAACGACTCGGCGTAGGCCATGCCATGGGGCTTGCCAGCCTCCGCCAGCCGGGCCGAGACCCGCTCCCCGGGATCGTCCTTCTGCTGGCTCCGGTGACATCGCAGCGCTTCCAGCTTGGGCTCCAGAGTGGCGCTCACATCGACGAAGTGGTCCGGGTTCTCGGTCCCGGTGACCCACACCTCGCGCACCGTGTGGGGCTCCAGCCCCTCCGCCAACAGCTCCGGGAAGGCGTAGCGGTTGCGGGCGAAGGGGTAGATAGCCTCGATGGCACCCTGGCCAGCGGCCAGGTGGTCGGGGTGGTTGCCCCCCAGATTGGCGTAGTGCCGGACCGCGTTCTGACAGACCACCAGGTCTGGTTTGAACTGCCGGACGGCCCGGGTCAGCTCCCGCCGCAACGCGGTGTCAGCGACCAGCCCTCCGTCCGGATGGCCGAGGAACTCGACACGCTCGACCCCCAGCACCCCGGCCGCGGCCCGCTGCTCGCGCTGCCGGATTCCGGCCAGCTCCCAGGCTTCGAGGGTGGGGTCGGCCGACCCCTGAGCGCCGTCGGTGCAGATGACGTAGGTCACGGCGACCCCCGCAGCGGCCCAGAGCGCGACCGTGCCGGCGCAGCCGAACTCGGCGTCGTCCGGGTGGGCCACGATCACCAGAGCGCGCTCGAAGTCCGACAACGATGCCTCACTCATGGCTGGTCGACCCAGGATACGGGACGGCAAGGCCCGCGGTTCAGAGCCGGGCGGCGACGAGGTCTCGCGATCAGTGGAACAACCAGGGTAGCTTGAGGCGCAGGCCCCCCTCCTTGAGGGCGTCGATGACGTCGTCCGCAAGCACCCGGCCCATCGGCCTGCGGTCGGGATCCACCACGACCACCGACGAGGAGCGAGCCTCGGTCAGTCGGTCGACGACCTCGTCCAGGAAGGCCTCAGGATGAATTGTGACCGGCGTGGTGTCCCCGAGGAGCTCTGACATCAAAGTCTCATCGGAAGCCGCCAGCAGATCGAAGAGGGGGATGTCGGCCAGCAGCCGCCCCTGCTCGTCAAGCACGGCGACCGAGTCGATGTCCGCCCGATGCTCCTTCATGGCCAACAGATGCTGGCGCACCTGGCCCACGGTCTCGGCGGGAACAGCCTTGGCCAAAGTGGTGGTCATGAAGCCGCCGGCCATGGTCTCGGGGTAGCCCAGGAGATCGGTCAGCGGGCGCGCCACCTCAGGCGCCAGGTGAGCGAGGATGGCATCGGCCTCCGCCCGCTCCATGTCTCGGAGGACATCCACCGCCTCGTCGGGCTCCATCGCCGCCACCAACTCCGCCGCTCGGCGGGGAGGCGCATCACGCAGGATGTCCTCGATCCGTTCAGGTTCCATCTCCTCCAGAGCGTCGGCCACGGCGCCGGGGTCCAGGGCGGTGGTCAGCTCGTCGCGAGCGGGCTGGTCCAGCTCCTCCAGCAGGTCCGCCAGCTCCCCCGGATGCAAGCGCCGCAGGCCCTCGTGCGGCACCTGCAGGCGCAGCTCCGACCCGGGCTCCCCAAAGGGATGGACCGCGGACCAGTCGACCAGGCGCTCCCGGTCCGGCCGGCCCGGCAGGAGCAGCCGCCCCCGCCATGAACGGGACTCGCCGGCGACCGCGACCAACCTCATGCGCCCGAGCACCGGCGCCAGGAAGAGGTCTTCCGCCCGCAGCACCTTGACCCCATCCACGTCGACCAGCTGGCGTCCCAGAACGTCCGACACCAGCCGCAGTTCACCTTCGCGGCGGCTGAAGCCACTGGCCTCCGATCCCAGGTTCCGCACCACCACCCCGTGCGCGTCCAGACGCACGATGCTGGCCACCGGCTGGAAGACCTGACGGTCTCCGATCTGGAGCACGATCCCCGTCACCAGTGGGTATGGATCACTGCCGTTCCAGCGCACCACCACGTCAGACAGCCGGCCCGCACCGCGCCCATCCTGGTCGGTCGGGGATGCTGACCTCAGTTTGGACAGCGGTATCAGAGAGGCCCGGACGGCCCTGGTCGCGAGCAGGCGGCGGCGGCGGCGCAGCTGCGGGGAGACGCCCGGGGTGGGTGGGGGCACGGCTACGGGCCGGGCTGTTGCGTGGCCCCGTCCGGGGGATCTGGGCTGAATGTCACCCTGGTAGCATATCGGTGCGCTCAGGCGCCCTTAGTGATACCGGCCTTAACCTCTTCTTCAGGGATGGCCTGGTATTGATCAGCGAGGCATGGAGGTGAGCATGGACGGTTCCAGTAAACCGCCAAGTAGCCATTCCCTCGCGCACGCCGTGAGCCACTAGCCCAGCCCCCGGCAGCCTCCTGGCGTGCGCTCCGCACAGAGCCCGAGTTGGAGCCACGTCAGGAGGTCTCGCGATGCCAGAGGAGCTGCAACCCGCCGCGCCCCCGCGCTCGGCGGTGCTGGACCCCGCCCACGAGGGCGAGATCCGGGGCGCCCTCGGCACCATTCCCAAGTGGGACTCGGAGCGGCCGCGGCCCCTCTCCCGGCGGCTGCTGACCCTGGCCGCGATCATGGGGCCGGGCCTGATCGTGATGGTGGGGGACAACGACGCCGGCGGGGTCGCCACCTACGCCCAGGCCGGCCAGAACTACGGGAACAGCCTGCTGTGGGTGCTGGTGCTGCTGATCCCGACCCTGATCGTGGCCCAGGAGATGGTGGTCCGGCTGGGCGCGGTGACCGGGGTGGGCCATGCCCGCCTGATCAAGGAGCGTTTCGGGAACTTCTGGGCGGCGTTCTCGGTGGGCGATCTGTTCTTGCTCAACTTCCTGACCCTGGTGACGGAGTTCATCGGGGTCAACCTCGGCCTGCGCTATTTCGGGATCACCCCGTTGGCCTCGGTCCCGATCGTGGCCGTGGGGTTGCTGGCGATGGTCGCCACCGGCAGCTTCCAGCGCTGGGAGCGCTTCATGTTCGTCTTCATCGTCACCAGCCTGCTGATGTTCCCCCTGGCGGCGCTCTCCCACCCCGCCGTGGGCCGGGTCGTGACCGGGATCATCCATCCCGGTGTCAAGGGTGGCTTCAACTCCACGTCCGTGCTGTTCATCATCGCGGTGGTCGGCACCACCATCGCCCCCTGGCAGCTCTTCTTCCAGCAGTCCAACGTGATCGACAAGCGCATCACCACGCGCTGGCTCAAGTACGAGTTCGCCGACACCGCCATCGGAGCGGTGCTCACCACCGCCGGCGCCGGGGCCCTGATGGTGGCGACCGCCTTCGCCTTCTCCCACAGCAGCCTCGCCGGCCAGTTCGGCTCGGGCCTGACCGTGGCGGAGGGGTTGAGCCGCCGCTCGGGGTCGGCGTCGGGGGCTATCTTCGCCGTGATCCTGGTCAACGCCTCCGTGATCGGCGCCTCGGCGGTGACCCTGGCGACCTCGTACGCCCTCTCCGATGTCTTCGGGCTCAAGCACTCGCTCCACCGCGGAGTCCGCGACGCCAAGGGCTTCTACCTCTCCTTCGCGGCCCTGATCGCTGTGGCGGCCGGGATCGTGCTCATCCCGGGCGCTCCGCTGGGGCTGATGACGACCGGGGTGCAGGTGCTGGCCGGGGTGCTGCTGCCGTCGGCGATCGTGTTCCTGCTGCTGCTGTGCAACGACGCCGAGGTGCTGGGCCCGTGGGTGAACACGACCCGCCAGAACGTGGTCGCCACCCTGATCGTGTCGGTGCTGGTGCTGCTGTCCCTGATCCTCACCGTCACCACCGTCTTCCCCAACATCCCGCTCGGGCTCTTCACCGGGGCCGTGGTGGCCGTGGGAGCGCTGGGGCTCAGTTGGATGGGGCTGGCCTCACGGCGGCGCCGCGGCGCCGACACCGAGCGGCAGCGAACCGTGACCGGGGACCGCCACGTGTGGCGGATGCCGCCACTGTCTGAACTCAAGCCTCCGGTGTGGTCCCGCGGCCAGCGCATCGGGATGTTCGCCCTGCGCGGCTACCTGGTGGTGGCGGTGGTGCTGCTGGCGGTCAAGATCGGCCAACTCGCCATCGGACACTGAGGGAGCCCCGACAGGATCCCTCGGCCGCTCAGGGGACGTCGGGGTAGAGCACGAAGAGACCGGACACCCTGGCCCCGCTGTCGAAGGTCACCCTTGCCTTCATCGGTCCTCGGTCGAAGGCGAGCGGCACGTCGACCACCCGGTGGGGACCCCGGTGGGTAAGCGTCGGCCTTCCGGTCGCCGTCAGCGACCCCACCATCACTTCGACCTGCGCCCAGGCGTCTGCCAGCTGCTGCTCTGTCAGCACCTCGGTCAGGAGGTCGTCGAATTCGGCGCGAAGATCGCCCAACTCACCTTTGCGCCACCGTTCGACCACGCTCAGGGCCCGCCCCCCCAGGACGACATCCTCGTTCCCGTCCACCCGTGCACCCTCCCTGGCGCCATCGCCGAACCGCTGCTGCGCCGCCTGGCGGCTGATGCGAAGCACGTCACCGATCTCCTGCCACGTGTGGCCGGCCGCCCTGGCACCGCTGACGAAGGCCCGCAGGACGTCGGCCGCCACCTCCTCCAGGGTTCTCCCCACCGCCAGTGCCGCCAGCCTGGAACGGCCGCCCGGATCCCGCCGCCCCCCCTGGCGAAGGGCGGTGACCGCCACCTCGGCGTTCCGCGCCAAGAGCTCGGCGAGGACCTCCTCGTCCGGCATGGATCCCCGGTGCGAGGCGGACTCTTCACCCACTCCATGCACGGTAGCAACTCCCGGTTGACAGCGTCCTGTGTCAACAGTATCTTGACAGCGTCCGTCGCCGGTGACGGCCCAGTCCGCGTCCTCCGCCCCCAACAAGGAGACAGTCATGTCGCTCCGCGCCCTGCTCCTGGCAGCATCCGGGCCGGGCCCGCGTCTCAACCCGGCCGTCCTCGCGCCGGTGGTCGTGATCGAGCTGGCACTGCTGGCCTACTGCCTGGTCGACCTGGCTCGGCGGGAGCGGGTGGCGGGCGGCCGCAAGTGGCCCTGGGCCCTCCTGATCATCCTCGTCGGGGGGCTTGGCCCAATGGCTTATCTGCTGCTCGGGCGGCGTGAGTCTTGAGCGAGGAGGCCGTCCTGTGCCAGCACCTCGCCAAGACGTACGGCCCGGTCCAAGCCCTGCGCGACCTGACCCTGACGGTGCGGGCCGGGACCATCTTCGGGTTGCTGGGGCAGAACGGCGCCGGCAAGAGCACCGCGTTCCGGATCCTGGCAACCCTCGGCCGCCCCACCTCGGGCAGCGCCCTGGTCTCGGGCTCCTCGGTCACCCGTGAGCCCGACCGAGTGCGACGCCAGCTGGGCTACCTGCCTCAGGCCATCGCCTTCCCGCGGTGGCTGACGGGCAGGGACTACCTCCTTTTCGCGGGCGCCCTGAGCGGCGTCCCGAAGGCCGAGCTGCGAACCCGGGCGGAGGCGATGCTCGAACGAGTTGGTCTGACCCAAGTCGCCAGCCGCCGGATCGGCGGCTACTCAGGCGGCATGCGCCAGCGCCTGGGGATTGCCCAGGCGCTGGTCCATCGGCCCGCGGTGGTGGTCCTGGACGAGCCGGTGACCGGCCTGGACCCCCTGGGACGGCGGGAGGTCCTGGGACTGATCAGAGAGCTCCGGACCGAGGCCACGGTGGTCCTCTCCTCCCACGTCCTGGACGACATCGATCAGGTCTGCGACGAGGTCGCCATCCTCGCCTGCGGAAGCGTGGTCGCTCAGGGCTCGACGGGCGCGATCAAGGCACGGTACGCGCGGCCGGTCTTCCATGTGGAGGTGGCCGGCGACGCCCACCCGCTGGCCGCGCGCGTCGGCCGCCAACCCTGGGTCGCCCAGGTCCGACTCGAGGGGGCACGGATCACGGTGTTGGCCAGTGACCTGGCCCGGGCGGAGCGGGAACTGCCGGTGATCGTGGCGGGAAGTGGGGTCACACTCCTGCGTTACGAGCGTGCGCTGCCCTCGCTGGAGGATGTCTTCGCGCGCCTGGTCGGCGCCGGGGCGATCGAGTGAGTGCGCTCAGCGGCTACGCGCCGCTCGCTCGGAAGGAGATCCGCGAGAGCGCGGCCACCGGCCGGCTGCTGATCGCGGTGGCGGTCTTCGCCCTGGCGGGCTTCGGCGCGGTCGCACTCACCTACTACCTTCCGGATCTCGTCCGCGGCCAGGCGGGCTCGGGGGTCACCATCAGCGTCCCCCCGCAGACCACGGCCGACGCCGTGGCGGCCTATGTGAAGAACGTCGTCCAGATCCCCGCCCTGGCCGTGATCCTGCTGGCGATGGGGAGCATCGCGGACGAGCGGGCACAGGGGGTGGCGGACACCATCCTCTGCCGGCCGGTCTCACGACTCGCTTACCTGCTGGCCAAGGTGACCGGCCATGGCCTCTGCGTCCTGGCCGCGTTCGTCGTCGGCGCGCTGGCCGCCCTCACCTACATCGCCGTGCTCTTCCATCCGGTCAAGGTGGGCCCCTTCGCGGTGCTGAACCTGGGGCTGGCGGTGCTGCTGCTGGACATCCTGGCCGTCACCCTGATGGCCAGCTCGCTCTTTCGCAGCGGAGTTGCGGCCGGCGGTGCGGCCTTCGTCGGCTACCTGCTGCTCATGGTGATGCCCGGGTTCTGGTCTCCTCTGGGCGACTCTCTTCCCACCGCGATCATCTCCCACGCCGGCGGGCTGATGGCGGGGAGCTGGGGCGGGCTCGCGGTCTGGCGCGCGATCGGAGGCGGCGCAGGCCTGGCGCTCCTGTGCCTGGTGGTGGCGCTGGCGGGGATCGTTCGGCGGGCGGTGTGACCCGCTCAGGGCCACCTTCGGGGCAGGGTCGGCCGCGGGCGTCGGCTTGTCGCCGTCAAGCGCCGGTTGACAGGGGGGGCGTGAAAGTTCTAAGGTGGCGCGGTGATCGAGTACACCATCGCGGCCGGGAAGCTGGAGCTGACCGTCGAGGGGACGGACAAGCTCTGGGCGCTGCGCGGCCACCTCAGCATCCCCCTCGCGGACATCACCGCCGTCCGATCGGTCGCGGATGCCCAGGCGGAGATACCGGGCGGCATCAAGGTGGGCGGGGCCAGGATCCCGGGAGTGATCCAGGCAGGGTCCTTCCACTACTCCGAGGGATCGATTTTCTGGGATGTGCACCGCCCCGGGCACGCGATCGAGATCTCCCTGGAGCATGAGCATTACCGTGCCCTGGTGGTGGACGTGCAGGACCCGCAGGCCGCGGTGGCGGAGATCAGCAAGGCGGCGGCCGACTCCCGCGGCTGAGCGCTGGCTGACCGGCACCACGGCGGTATCCTGGGCCCCGCAGCCGTCCGCAGCGCTGGAGGGGATTTCCATGCTCGAAGGGTTCACCTGGTTCAAGCAGTCCGCCTACCTCTGGAAGGGAAACGGGCTGAGTGTTTACATCGACCCCTGGGAGGTGACCACCTCCGGGCCGGCTGACCTGATCGTGATCACCCACGCTCACTTCGACCACCTCTCGCCCGACGACATCGAGCGGGTGCGCACACCCAAGACCGTGGTGGTGGCGCCCCGAGACGTGGCTCAGGAGCTCTCAGGAGAGGTCATCGCCGTCGGCCCTGGCGAGGTCCTGGAGGCGGCGGGCGTGCATCTGGAGACCGTGCCTGCCTACAACGTGGTGGAGGAACGACTGGAGGCCCACCCCAAGGCCAACGGCTGGGTGGGATACCTGCTGACCCTGGGCGGCCACGCCTACTACCACGCCGGCGACACCGACCACCTGCCGGAGCTGGAACAGATCCGGACCGAGGTCGCCTTCCTCCCCATCGGGGGCACCTACACCATGGACGCCAGGGAGGCGGCCGGGCTGGCCCGGGTGATCTCGCCCGAGCTGGCGGTGCCAATGCACTACGGCTTCGTGGTGGGGAGTGGGCACGACGCCGAGGAGTTCACCCGCCTGGCTGCTCCCGTCGAGGTCCGCACGCTCACCCCGGTGCATCCGTTCACCCAGTGACCGGCGAGCCCCGCCCACTGCCCCCCGAAACGCCGCTCGTCCACCAATGGAAACTGTCCCCCGGCCCCGGGCCGGAGCGGGCTCGCCCAGGTTTCTGGGTTCGCGGCACCGGCCTCGGATGAGAGAGCCCGCCAGCCCCAACGGCCAGGCTGTGGGCCAGCCGAGAGCGGCTGCTACGATCGTGCCATGGCAGCGGACGTCACCGAGGGCATGGCCCCCTTCGGTGAGTTCTCGACCTTCTACAAGGTGGTCGGTTCCCTGCCGAAAGGAGCTGCCCGGCCCGCTCCCCTGATCACCGTCCACGGAGGTCCGGGGGCGACCCACGACTACCTGCTGTCTCTGACCGACCTGAGCCGCCAGGGCCGCGCGGTCATCTTCTACGACCAGCTCGGCAACGGGCGTTCCACCCATCTGCCCGAGCGTGGCGCGGACTTCTGGACCGTAGAGCTCTTCAGGGCCCAGCTGGCCTCTCTCATCGACCATCTCGGGATCGGCGGGCGCTACCACCTGCTGGGACAGTCGTGGGGGGGGTTCCTGGCTCAGGAGCACGCGCTCACCGGGCCGCCTGGTCTGCGATCCCTGGTTCTCTCCAACACCGCCGCCTCCTTCCCAGGATTCGTGGCCGAGGCCAACCGCCTCCGCCAGGAGCTTCCTCCCGAGATTGAGGCGACCCTGCGTCGGCACGAGGCGGCCGGGACGACCTCGGATCCGGAGTACGAGGCGGCCTGCGAGGTCTTCTACCACCGGCACCTTTGCCGACTCGATCCTTGGCCCGATGAGATCACTCGCAGTTTCGCCTGGATCACAGAGGACCCGACTGTGTACCAAACCATGAACGGCCCATCCGAGTTCCATGTGATCGGGTCCATCCGGGGCTGGGAGGCGGAGTCCCGACTGGCTGGCATCAGGGTGCCCACTCTGGTCGCCTCGGGACGCTACGACGAGGCGACTCCGACCCTGCAGGAGCCCCTGCTGCGGGGCATCCAGGAGAGCCGCCAGGTGATCTTCGAGACCTCCTCCCACATGCCTTTCTGGGAGGAGCGGGACGCCTACATGGCAGCGGTGGACGGCTTCCTCTCGGAGTTCGACTGAGGCGGATCCCCGCTCAGTGCGGCTCCAGCAGTCCCGCCACTCCGAAAGCGGAGATCGCCCTGGCGGCGGAGGCCAGGCCGGCTTCCATGGCCAGCCCCAGGGCCTGGTCGTCAGTCCGCCGCAGCTGGGCCAGCCGGCCCAGCATCCCCCCAGCCAGGGAGTCGCCGGCTCCGGTGGGATCGACCACCCGGTCGACCGGCCGCGCCGGGAAGTGCCATGCGCCGGAGGCGGTCACCAGCGCCGCGCCCAACCGCCCCCGCTTGAGGACCACCGCCCGAAGCCGGCCCTGGCCCAGGAGCTCCGACGCCGCCGCCTCCGCCCCTCCCGGGCCGGGGTGGAGATGTTCCAGCTCGGCTTGATTGGCAAAGAGCAGGTCGGCCCCCTGCGCCAGCTCCAGCAGCAGTGGGCGGTCGCTGGCGATGAAGTCGCACATGGTGTCCAGCCCGACCAGCTCGGTCCGCCGGCACTGGGCCAGCACCTGGAGCTGGGTCGCGGGATGCATCGACCCCAAGAATAGGAGTTCGCTCCGCCGCGCCAGGCGAGGAACCCGGGGGGTCCACCCGGCGTAGACGCCGAAGCGTTGCTCCTCCTTGACCGGCACCGCTTCCTCCGCAGCGTGGACGGCGTGCCAGCGGTAGCTGGGCCCGGGCAGCTGCGCCACCCCGTCGGTGTCGATCCCGGGTCGGCCGAGCAAGTCCATCAACGAAGCCCCATCCTCCCCGAGCACCGCCACCGGCCTGACCACGCAGTAGGGCGCCGCCGCCAGCGCGAAGTAGAGAGCCGACCCGCCGGGCACCTCCACAGCCCTTCCTGCCGGGGTGGTCAGGTCGTCGAACCCGGCGCTGCCGGCGACGGTGACGGTCCAGCCGGGCCGGCGCCCTGGGGCCGGCTCAGGGGGTGGGGAAAAGAGGTATGACAGGGGCCAGTCCCCGACAGCGCTCCTCCCTGACCGCCTCCATGAGGCGGGATTGGAGTGCGAACAATACCTGCCCCACCCGTTCAGGGTCGCGCCTGCTGCCAAGGTTCCGGCGGAGCCTCGGCTCGACCTCGGCGGCCAGTCTGACCACCTTGGTCCAGGTCGCGGTGTCAACCAGCTTGCGACCCGCGATCCGGCAATGCTCGACCTCATCCACCAGGGTGTCGGAGTCCTGCAGCCTCTGCTGCAGGGTGCGCCGGTGGCGCGAACGGAAAACGATCTGGGCCCGAGCGGCGGCGATCTGCAAGGCGGTCAGCTCGTACGGGTTGGTGTAGTCGGCTCCCAGCGACATGGGCGCCATGATACGCAGCCAGTCCGGCTGACTTATGCTCGACCACAGTGACCGACCCAGACCTGAGCCACGACGTGCTGCTGGCGAGTGAGGAGCGCTTCCAAGGGAGCCTGCTGCGCCTGACCGTGGACGTGGTCAGGGTCAGCTCCGGGGTGGAGGCCCGCCGTGAGGTGGTCCACCACCCGGGCGGCGTCGGGATCATCGCCTTGGCGGAGGACGGGTCGGTCCTGCTGGTGCGGCAGTACCGGCATCCTGCCGGGGAGCTTCTCTGGGAGATCCCCGCCGGCGGTCGCGAGGAAGGCGAGTCGTCCCTGGAGGCCGCCCGCCGCGAGTTGGCCGAGGAGACCGGCTACGGAGCGGAGTCCTGGCTGGCGGTGGGGGCCACCTTCCTCGCTCCGGGTTACAGCACCGAGCTGCTGTGGTACTACCGGGCCACCGGCATCACTGTGGTCGGCGACCCCGACCCCGACCCCGACGAGGTCTTGCAGGCACGCCTCTTCAGCCGTGACGAGGTGCTGGAGCTCGCCTATCAGGGGTTGCTCCGCGACGCCAAGACGCTGGCGGGCCTGGCGCTGGCGGGGGTGCTGCGGCTGGTCCCGGACGCACCGTAGGAGAGGCGATGGCGCGGGCAACTGTTTGGCGAGGCGACATCACCGAGCTCGCCTGCGACGCGGTGGTCAACGCCGCCAACAGTCGGTTGCGCCCGGGCGGGGGCGTGGATGGCGCCATTCACCGCGCCGCGGGCCCGGAGCTGGAGCGGGAGTTGCGGCTTCGCCACCCCCACGGCTGCCCGCCCGGCGGTGCCGTGCTGACCGCGGGGCATGGTCTCCGGGCACAGCTGGTGGTCCACGCCGTCGGCCCGGTCTGGAGAGGTGGCGATGCGGGAGAGGCGGAGCTGCTCGCCTCAGCGTATCGAGAGGCGTTCCGGTTGGCCGCGGCCGCCGGCTGCCGGTCGGTGGCGGTGCCCGCCATCAGCACCGGGATCTACGGCTTCCCGATCGAGCTGGCCGCCCCGATCGCCGTCGAAGAGGCGCTGCGTTGCCCCTCCCCGGTCGAACAGGTGACCCTGGTGGCCTTCGATTCGGTGACCCACGAGGCGCTGGAGCGGGCGCTGGCCGCCGCGAATCCGTGACGGCGGAGGAAGGCGACCGAGAACCGGTGCTGCTGGTCACAGCGACGAGGTGACACCGGCCCGGACCAGGAGGGGCGTTTGGTCGGGCCGCAGACATTGGGCCCGGCAGCTGCTGTCGGACGACCAGAATAGGGTCCGCAACAGTGGCTAGACATGCTAAGGGAGCATGAGTGGCATGTAATATTTGGCAGTATTTGATTGCTCCGCAGGATTTGCGTGTGGGGCGCAAATGTTGTGGGAGAGGGGGGCGGGAATATCGCGATCGTGGAGGGTGATGATGGCGGAGAGGAAGTTGCGGCCGCGCTGGGTGGTGCGATAGCGACGGCGGCCGGGGAGTTTGCGGATGAGGCCGTGACCGCGCAGTTTGGCGATGAGGCGGCTGGTGGCGGCGCAGCGGCGGGTGTGGTCGCGGGGGTCACGAATTGGCTTGGGGTAGAGGTGGTGGGCGAGGTCGCGGTTGGCGAAGCCGATGATGGTGTTCTCGCCGGCGAGGACGGCGCGGAAGATGGCCAGGTCGCGGACGGAGAGCGGCGAGAAGGGGGCGTGACGGCGATGGCCGTGCACGCGGGGGTGGCAGAGGCGGTCCAGTTGGCGGACAGCGGCGCCATGAGTGGCCGCGGTAGCGAGCGCGTCGAGGTAGCGCTGGTTGGCGGCGCGTCCGGCCTGGTAGAGGGTGCGCAGATTGGCGATCCCCTTACGGACGGGAGCGAGCTGGCGGCGGCGGACCAGGTGGCGGCGCCGGCTGGTGCCGGTGACGTGTTCGGTGGTGCGCCAGGCCCGCAGAGCGGTGGGATCGTTGATGGTGGTCTCCACGCGCAGGCAGGGGCCCTTGTCGTAGAGCTTGATTGAGTTGCGCCCCAGGCGGTGCTTGACCCGCCAGCCTTCCTGGCGGTGGCGGGTGGAGGTGCCCACCTCGGCCTGGAGGGCGGGGTGGGGTTTGCGGCCGAGGAAACGGAGGATGTCCTCGGAGGCGAAGGTGGTGGTGGCGTGCTGGAAGAGCTCGGGGGTGACCTGCTCGAGGGCGGGGCGAGAGGAGAAGATGACATCGGTGCTGACCTCAGATTGGTCGATGACCCAGTAGTAGGAGCCGAAGCCGGCTTGTTCGAGGACGGGGAGCATGGGGTTGACCCTTTTGGCCAGGGCCTCGAGCGAGGACAACCAGGAGCGGGCGGCGAAGCGGTCGGCGAGCTGCTGGGCGAGGTCCAGGTCGTCGACCTGGGTGAAGCTGTTGGCGTGCATGCGGTAGCCGATGCCGCGGGCGTCCAGGTCCTTTGCCAAGGCGTAGTGGCCGTTGAACCAGATCTGGATCTCAAAAGGGAACCAGGACTGGAGGCGGACATGGATCAGGCCCAGGCGGGGGTCGAGGAAGTAGAAGTAGAAGAAGAGGCATTTGCGAGGCTGGCGCACGACCTCCAGGCGATGGGTGGCGCGGTTGCCGCGCACGGCAAAGCTGCGGCAGGGCTCGACGGTGGCGAGGACCGCGACCAGCCCGGAGTCGACCCCGTCGCGGGCGGCGAGCTGGCGCACGAAATCTTCCTTGGAGTGGCCCGTGGCCTTGGTCATGGCCCCCTGCAGATACTCGTAGGGGCGACCAGCCTCGGCGGCGAAGGCCTGGGCGTGGGCCTTGAGTGAAGTGGAGACCCGGCTCACGTAGCCGGCGAAGTCGACCAGCCGCACCCCCTGGGAGTCGAGGAAGGCCTTGAAGCTGCCCTGGGGGTAGAGGGCGGTCAGGTGGCCTTTGAGGATGACCCGGTCGAAGCAGGTCAGCTCGCCAGCGAGCCGGTCTTGGTATACCGTGTGAAACAACGAGGCCATGGTCCCCTCCCCGGAAGAAGTTGGGTGTTGGATAGTCCAAGCTTCCCACGGTCGGAGTGGGACCGGCCTCGCCTGGCCGGGATTGCCCCTTCCCGGCCACGGGTCGGCAGCGGCCGCTCAGCGGCCGCGATGGTCCGGAGGGAGCGGCCGGGTCTCCCGGGGGCTCCCTCCAACCGCTTCTCCCGCAGCCTGTGGCCGCTCCTTACGCCACAGACAACAGCGAGGGGTCAAGTTTGGTTGCGGCCACAGGCTGCGTTAGGAGCTGGAGTACGAGCTGCCGGGCTGACCCCAACGCTCGCCTGGCCGGCTCAACTGGCGGATTCCCGAGAGCCGGGTGCAACGCGGCCTGGATGCCGAAACGGCTCTGCCTGACGGACGATCAGGTGGAAGTCGGACCCGAGGAGACCCCGCCGGCTGGCTCGACAGTTCCCCGCCACAACCCCCTCTGCCCGTATTTCGTGGTCAGCCCCCTAAGACCTTGAGTGAAGCAGGTCACGTCGCTCACCGGGTCCAAGAAGCGACGGTCCGCCTCCTCCACCTCGGGCAGCGCGCCAAGGACCACCCGCCGGCCCTGGGCGGTCAACCCGAGGCACCGCGTGCGGGCATCCTGAGGGGAAGGCTCTCGCACGATGTGGCCTTGCCTCTCCAGGACGCGCAGCACCTGGCTGGTCATCGTGAGGTCGGTGCCGGCATGGTCGGCGAGTTCGCGCTGGCTCGGTCTCGCCCCCTGCTCGGTGAGCCACCACAGCGACGCCAGGATGACGAACTGCACGTGGGTCAGGCCATGCGGCCTCAGCGTTGAGCGCATGAGCCGCTGCCAGCGCAGGGTAGCCAGCCAGAGGAGGAAGCCCGGGCTCTCAAGGGCGTCCTGGTAGCGGCTGCTCACCGGTCCTCGCCGGAGAGGGCCAGACCGGCGATCGCCGCCAGCTGGGCCGGGATGTCTGCGGTTATCTGCGGGCCCAACTCGGGTCCCAGCGTGTCCGCGGCCGGACCGCTGATGGTGACCCGGGTGGTGATGGTGGTCTTCCCGGCCCCCGCCTCAAGGCGGTGCTCGAAGCGGATCACGATCTCGCCGAGGTCGGTCTCGTCGGCGAACGAGCGGCCGGGGTCGACCGCCACGAGGGTGAACGGCATCGGGTCCTGGCCGGTGAACTTCATGGATCCCCTTGACCCCGCCCGGAACGGGCCATCGAGGGTCGTGTACTCGTTGGCCTGGTCCCAGCTCGGCCAGCTGCTGACATCGCTGTAGAGACGCCAGAGCTGCTCTGTGGTCGCCGTGGTCTCCAGGCTGTGCTCATAGGTCCACATCCGATTCCCTCCAGAAAGTACGCGGGCTGATCATATGCGCGCATAGTATATCTGATGCTCCCCAACCGCGGTTGCGGCCCAGAGATGGCTGGGGCCGGTCGAAGGTGGCGGTGGCCGCGGGGACGGTGCGCTCCGCACTGGATGCGCTCGCCTCCTCGCTCCCCGGTCTCGAGCGCCGAATCCGCGACGAGCAGGGATGAGCCCGGCCTCAGGTTCGGCTTCACCTCGACGCGACCGACCTGGAGGACTCGCGAGCTTGCACAGCATGCTCGCTGACGATGCGCGCCTCTACATCGTGCCGGTGGTCTCAGGTGGGTCGGGTGGCCGCTCAGATAGCCCAACCGCCATCTCCAGCAAGCGGCGCACGGTGGCCCAGTTGCGGGTGGTGGCAGCGACTCCCAGCCGCCTTTCAAAGAAGCCATTGTTGAGCTTGGTCTGTCCGTAGCCGGCACGACAGCTGAGGTACACGTCGCGACCGTTCAGCCGGTAGGTGTCGGGGAAGCCGAAACCGGGCTCGATCGCCGCCAGCCGACCCGGTTCGGGGGCCTTCGCCAGGAAGGTGACGTGCAGCGACCGTTCGTCCTCCCCGCCGCCGCCCAGGGGGTTGCCGGCCACCGTCGCCGCCAGCTCCGCCGTACTGCGCACCAGCACCGGGACGTCCACGGCAAATCGCGCCCGCAGCGCGGTCTCGAGGCCGCGGGCCACGTCGGCAGGGTCGCGACTGGAGGTGCGGAACACCAGATTTCCGCTTTGGATGTAGGTGCTGACCTGGCGGTGGCCCAGCTCCAGCGTGAGTTCCCGGAGCTGCTCCATGGGCACCCGATTGCGCCCGCTCACATTGACTCCGCGCAGCATGGCGACGAAAATCGTGTCCCGCTCTGGAGACGCTCCTGAGCCCAGTCCGGATCCGGCCACTCCCGGTTCCCCCTTTCATGACGGCGCCAGCATTGGGTAGCGTATCGCGAGCGCCCAGAAGGAGACTCGAACGATGGATACGAAGGAGCTGGTGGTCGACACCACCTTGCGCCGGCTGGTGGACCTGACCGGGGACATGGAGGAGTTCTGCGAGGGCCGCGGGAACGGCCTGGTTCTCGCCTTCTGTCCCCACGCCACCGCCGCTTTGGTACTGATGGAGAGAGGAGCCGGCAGCGAGCAGGACCTGGTGGCCTGGATCGATGCCCAACTGCCCCGTGCCGATTCTTACCGGCATCGCCACGGCCCCCTGGGACACGGCAGAGACCACCTGCTGCCGGCCCTGTTCGGCTCGTCAGTCAGCGTGCCGGTGCGTTCCGGCGTGCCGCTCCTGGGCACCTGGCAAAGCGTGCTCCTGCTGGACACCAACGAGGAGAACAACCGCCGCCAGGTCCTGTTCTCCTTCCTGGGCGCTGGGCCCGACTGAGCGGCGAGCGCGGGCGCAAGCGCCCGGAGGCGACCTCAGTCCGCCAGAGGCGTCCCCAGGCCGAGATGAGCGGCCGGGACCGTGCCCAGGCGGCCCGCACGATAGTCGGTGAAGGCCTGGCGCAGCTCCTCTTCGGTGTTCATCACGAAGGGCCCGTACCACGCGACCGGCTCGCGAATCGGCAACCCACCCAGGATCAGGACCTCCATCACCGCAGAGCGGCTCTCCTGGTGGGAGTCCGCAGCCAGCGAGAGCGGGCCGCCAGGGCCGAAGACGGCCAGCTGGCCGGTCCGGACCGGCGCGTTGCCGCCAGCCACCCCGCTCCCCGCCAGCACGTAGGCGAGGGCGTTGAAGTCTGGCCGCCACGGCAGCCGCAGCAGGGCTCCGGGGTTGAGGCTGGCATGGAGCATGGCGATGGGGGTGTGGGTCACGCCGGGCCCATCGTGCCCGGCGACCTCGCCCGCGATGACACGAATCAGCGCACCGCCGTCGGCTGAGGCCAAGAGGGCGACCTGGCCGCCACGTATGTCCTGGTAGCGAGGCGGGCTCCACTTCTGGCGGGCGGGCAGGTTCACCCACAGCTGGATGCCGTGGAAGAGCCCACCGGTCGCGACCAGCCGCTCCGGCGGCTTCTCGATGTGGAGGATCCCCGCCCCGGCGGTCATCCACTGGGTGTCGCCGTTGGTGATCACCCCGCCGCCCCCGTTGGAGTCCTGGTGCTGGAAGGTGCCGTCGATCATGTAGGTGACCGTCTCGAAGCCGCGGTGAGGGTGCCACGGAGTCCCCTTGGGCTCGCCGGGCTGGTACTCCACCTCGCCCATCTGGTCCATGTGCACGAAGGGATCGAGCCGGGCCTGACCGACGCCGGCGAAGGCCCGCCGCACCGGGAATCCCTCACCCTCCACACCGGCGGGCGCGGTCGTCACCGAAAGCACCGCCCGGTCGGGAGCGTCGTGAGGCCCAGGATCGGGCAGGCGTGGCAGCGCGAGGGGGCTGGCGACGGTGATGGCGGGCATGGCACGGCTCCTTCAGCAGCCTCGAGCACGGCCACCCAGCGGCGCCGTCGCAAATGGTTGCACACACAATCATACTCTTAGAACATCCGGCTGTCTGACTGCCCTGCCCGGCCTGGCTCGCGCTGGCGACACGGTTCATGCCCGGGCTTCGCCAAACGCTCTGGACGCCAGCCCGAGCCGCCGCTGGGCTGAGCGCTCCCGTCGCGGCCATCGCGACCGCGACGGGCAATCTCCGATCGCGGCTGGCGGTGGGCTCAGAAGTGCTTCAGCAACCAGCGGTGGACCTCGGTAATGCGCTGGGCAACCACGGTGAGGTGGCCCAGGGCGGGATCCAGATGAGCCTCGGCGCCCGGAATCCGAGCCGCCAGCCACGCCCCGTGGCCACTGGGCACCATCAGGTCCTCTCCGCCCTGCCAGACCTGGGTTGGGACCCGGATCGACGCCGGGTCGAATCCCCAGGGGCTGGTGAAGGCGAGGTCGTCGTCGAGCATGCCGAAGGGACCGGAAGCGAGTCCGCGGCGCATGGATTCGGCGAGAAACGCTCCGACGGCCCCTCTCATGGCCGCCTCATCCTCCGTCGAGAGGAGCGAGTGCATGGACCGCACCAACTCCTCGAGCGAAGCCCCCCGCGTCGCCTCCATGCCCGCTTCCATCCCGGCCAGGAGCTTGGCCAGGTCCCCCGCGATGGCCAAGCCAAACTCCTCGACATTGGCCGTGCCCATGCCCTCCATCCAGGCGAGCCCGTTGGCCGGGTACGGGGCTACGCCGGAGATGCAGGCGGCGGCCACCAGCCGCTCGGGGAGCAGGGCAGCACACGCCAGGACGTGGGGCCCGCCGCCCGAAATGCCCCAGCTCGCAAACCGTTGCAGGCCCAGCGCATCGGCCACCGCCTCCACATCGTCGACCACTTCGGCTACCGTCCTGCCCGCCCGCCGGCTCGAGCGGGAGTAGCCCGCGCGGCTGAAGCTGACTATCCGGAGCCCGAGCCGCTCCGCGTCGTCGACCCACGCCGGAGCCAGCAGGCCGCTCCCGGGCGTGCCGTGGTGCACGACGACCGCGGGGCCGTGCTCCGTCCCGGCCTCGAACACCTCCAGATGACGCCCGTCCCGGGCGTCTATCAGCCGTTCCCGGACTGGCATCTCAGAGCCCCCTTGGGTGGTCTCGGGCGCGCCCTGGCGGGAGCGCAAGCTGGAACGAGCGCCCGCGTGGTCGGGGTCGGTCGGTGGTCGAGGGACCCGGTTCCGCTTCCGTTCCGCCACCAGCGAGCCCGCCGCCGAACTCAGCGGATGCGTCCGGGTCGGCACCCGGGGGCCCGGGGGCCGGTCCGCCGGGCCCCGAGCTCGGGATCGGCCTCAGGACGCCGCCGCCTCCTTGGAGTGCGTGGCCGCCCGGTGGGCTTCGATGATCGGCTGCGCCACCTGAGCGGGAACCTCCTCGTAGTGGCTGAAAGTCATCGAGTAGCGACCCTTGCCCTGGGTGGTCGCCCGCAACTCGATGGGGAACCGGTACATCTCCGCCAGAGGAACCTGAGCGGTCACCGTCTCGACTCCGTCCTCGGCCGGCACCATCCCCCCGATCCGAGCCCGGCGGGCGTTGAGATGGCCGATGACATCTCCCATGTGGTCCTGGGGGACCACCACCTCGACATCCATGACCGGCTCCAGAAGGTACGCGCCCGCCTGCTCCACCGCCTCCCGCATCGCCATGGCGCCGGCCAGCTGAAAGGCGATGTCCTTGCCGTCGACCGGGTGCGTGGATCCGTCCACCAGGCGGACCTTCAAGTCCGCCAGGGGGAAGCCGGCCAGCACTCCCTGCTCCAGGGTCTGGCGCACTCCCTTCTCGACCGAGAGACGGAAGGGCTGGGGAATGGCCCCGCCCACGATCCGGTCCTCGAAGACGAAGCCCTCGCCCCGGGGCAGGGGCTCGAGCTCGATCGTGCAGTCCCCGTAGAGTCCGGCTCCACCCGACTGCTTCTTGTAGCGGTGGTGCTGCCGGGCGGTGCCCCGGACCGACTCCTGGTACGGCACCTGGGGGGTCGCCAGGACCGCCTCCACCTGGTACTTGCGGCGAAGCCGCTCCAGGGTCACGTCCAGATGGACGTCTCCCAACCCGTGCAGGAGGGTCTCCTTGGTGGCGGGGTCGCGCTCCAGGCGCAGGGTGGGATCCTCCTCCGCGATGTGCATCAAGCCTTGGTGGATCTTGTCCTCATCCCCCTTGCTCTTGGGCCGGATAGCCATCGTGTAGGAGGTTGGTGGAAAGCGGATCGCCGCCAGCTCGGGACACCCCTTGGGGCCCAACGTGTCCCCGCTGCCGGTGTGGACCAGCTTGGTGGCGGCGCCGATCTCGCCGGCCACCAGCTCGTCGGCAGGCTCCAGCACCTTCCCCTTGGGCCGCAGCGGTCTGGCGATGCGCTCCTCCTGGCCGGTGCGGGGATTGACCAGATGAGCGTCGCCGCGCAGGGTTCCCTCCATGACGCGGAAGTAGGAGACCTTGCCGAAGGGATCGGCCACCGTCTTGAAGACGAAGAGCCGGAGCGGGCCCGGGGCCGGCACCACGTCGTCCGCGAACAGGCACGAGCCGAGCGCCTCAAGGATCCGCCTGGCTCCCAGCGCACGCGCCGGGGCAGCCACCAGCAGCGGCGCCAGGCGGGCCGCGACGGTGGCCCGCCGCAAGGCCTCGAGCAGACGCTCCTGCGCGGGCTCCTGGCCCTCCAGGTACTGTTCCAAGAGCGCGTCGTCTGACTCGCAAATGGCTTCCACCAGCTCCTGCCGGCGCCGGGACACCTCGGCGGCGAGCTCGGCGGGCGGCTCTTGGGGCTGGTGTCCACCCCGCTCGTCGAAGCGCAGCGCGCGCCCGCTGAGCAGGTCCACGGCGCCCTCGAAGCCGTGCTCCTGCCCGATCGGGACCTGGAGCGCCACCACCCTGGGACTGAGATGGGCTTGGAGGGCGGCCAGAGTGGCGCCGAAGTCGGCGTGCTCCTTGTCCAGCTTGGTCATCACCACCAGCCGGGGCAGGGCGCGAGCGGCCAGCTGCTTCCACGCCGCCTCCGTTCCGACCGAGAGGTGGCCGCCGGCGGCGGCGCTGGCGGTCACCACGGCGGCGTCCGCGACCTCCAGCGCCCCCAGCACCTCGCCCTCGAAATCCTGGAAGCCGGGGGTGTCCAGCAAGGTGATCCGGCGGCCCTCCCAGGGCAGGGTCGCCAGGCCGACCTGGATGGAGATGTGGCGGTGCTGCTCCTCAGGCTCATAGTCGAGGGTGGCGGTCCCCTGGTCGGTGGTCCCCAAGCGCGGGATGACGCCGGCTGCGAACAGCAGCGCCTCTGCCAGGGTCGTCTTGCCGTCGTGGCTGTGGCCCAGAATGGCGACATTCGACACGGGCCTCAGCTCTCCCTCAGCCATGCGGGGATGATTCTATGCGCAGCTGCGCGCCGAGCGTCGCTCGCGCACACTGGACCTCATGCCAACACCCTCGACCGGGATCTCTGAGGTCCGCCTCCTCGCCACCGGGTCCGGTCCCGACCGGCTCTGGGCGCGGCTGCTGGTTCTGGGTGGGGCCGACCCCGCTCGCCGGCTGAGCGAGCCGGCGTCCGGGGTCACCGTGCTCGATGCCGCTGGAGACCTGGTCGTCACCGGCTCCCTGGCGGACCTCGCCGCCTTTGGCCGACGCCTCGGCCCCGCCGGGCTGGCCCTGCTCGACGCCGCCAGGAACCTGCGGCGGCCACCTCCTCCGCTGCGGCTGGGCCCCCACCGCTGGGAGTTCGGCCGCCGCACCTACCTGCTGGGTGTCGTCAACGTCACCCCCGACTCCTTCAGCGGTGATGGCGTCGGCACTTCCCCCCAAGCCGCCCTGGAGCGCGCCCGCGAGCTGGTCGCGGCCGGCGCCGACGCGCTCGACGTGGGTGGTGAGAGCACCCGACCCGGACACCGGCAGGTCTCCGTTGAGGACGAGCTGAGGCGGGTGGTCCCCGCCATTGAGCTGATGGCGCCGGAGTTCCAGCTGCCGGTCTTTGTGGACACCGCCAAGGCCCCCGTCGCGCGCGCGGCTCTGACCGCCGGGGCGGTCGCCGTCAACGACATCTGGGGGCTGCGCCGGGACCCGGAGATGGCCCGGGTCGTGGCCGAGGCAGACGCCGCCGTGATTTGCATGCACAACCAGGACGGGGTCGTGTACGGGGACCTTCGTGGCGAGGTGCTGGCCGGCCTCCGCCACTCCCAGAGGGTGGCGGCCACTGCCGGCATCCCCCCGGAACAGGTGCTGGTGGACCCCGGATTCGGCTTCGGCAAGACGCCCCGCCAGAGCGTCGAGCTGCTGCGCCACTTGGAGGAGCTGCGCTTGCTCGGGCGGCCCTTGGTGGTGGGCACCTCGCGCAAGTCCATGGTGGGCTGGCTGCTGGACAACCGGCCCGTCGAGGGCCGCCTGCTGGGGACCGCCGCCACCGTCGCCTGGGCGGTGTTCCACGGGGCCGACGTGGTGCGCGTCCACGACGTGGCCGCGATGCGCGACGTGGCTCTGGTGGCCGACCGTCTGGCCCGCGCCCAGACTCACTGAGGTGGTTCCAGTGAGATCAGCACCGAGTCCTGGCGCGGCCACTTCGCCGCGGCTGGCGGTGCTTGCGCTGGGTGGCAACCTGGCGCCCAGGGAGGCGTGGTTGGACCGTGCCTGGGAGACCCTGGCCACGGCCGGGGCCGAGGTGCTGGCGAGCACCCCGCGCTGGCACACGCGCCCCCTCGGAGGCCCGCCGCAGCCCGACTACCTGAACCAGCTGGTGCTGGCGCGGGGCGCCTGGGACGGCCGGGGCTGGCTCCGGGTGGCCCAGTTGGCGGAGGCTGGGGCCGGCCGGGTGCGCCTGGTCGACAAGGGGCCCCGGCGCCTCGACGTCGACGTCATCCTGATCGAGGCCGAGTCCGTCTCGAGCCCCGACCTCGTGATCCCCCACCCCGCCCTGCTCCAGCGCCCGTTCCTGCTCGCCGGCGCCGCGGCCCTGGCCCCGCACTGGATTCCGCCTGGTTGGCGGGTTGAGCTGGAGGTGGTGGCGCGGGCTCACCTCACCGGGCTGTGGGCGAGGCCGATCCCCGTCACAGGGGGAGCCGGTCGGCCAAAGAGGGAGTGACCATGAGGGTCGCCTCGATGCCTCGGCAGATCAGGGTCAGGTCGGGCGGCTCGGTCAGATCCAGGTACCACGCCTGCTCGGCCACGAAGCGGTCCACCCAGATCTTCCCATCCCGGATCGCCAGACCAAGGTGCACCACGCGGCCCTCCTGGGCCGGCAGCGCCCTCGCCAGGAGGGTCTCCACCGTGTCGATCCAGGCCTGGACCTCGCCCAGCTCGCGAAGCTCGTAGCCGCCCTCTCCGAGGTCGTACTCGGCCACCAGCTCCACCCCGGGATGGGGCAGCGCGCTGTTGTGGGTGCAGGGCTCGTCATCATCGTGGTAGAGGTCGCACTCGCTGCCCGGCCCGTAGGTGCCGACGTAGGTCAGCAGGGCGTCCCAGTGGAAGTGCATGGTGGCGAGGTAGCGGTGGGGCGGGTCGCTGGCAGGGAGCCGCACCATGCACTGGAAGGTGCGCTCCCCTGTGCTCGGCTCCAATTCGTGGCCCACATCCTGAACCAGCAGGCCGGCGAGCTCCAGCCCCTCCAGCAGTTCGGATGCGATCTCCTCATAGGTGGGAAAGTAGGGAGGCTCATCCTCGGGGTCGCGGCCGGAACCATCTCGCCTCACCTGGAAAACCCTCTTCTGGCCCGCTCTTTGACACCATCCATCAGCTTCACCAGCCGGCCGCCGGCCGGCCGCAGATCGAGACGCCTACAGCCGGCGTAGACAATTCGGTGCCCCCCGAAGCCGAGCTTGAACTGAGCCAGCCCACGCCACGGGTGATCTGGCCTGTCCGTCTCCGGGACTCCCCAAAGGTCATAACTCGTGCAACCCTCCTCGCGCGCCTCCATCATCGCGCGCCAGTGCAGCAGATGGTTGGGCATGGCCTGCCGATGGCCGCCCGTGGCACCTCCGTAGAGGTAGACCACGTCTTTCTCCCAGCGCGCCAGTAGCACGGCCGCCGCCACCTCGCCCGCCACCTCCGCCACCAGCACGCGAACTGCCCCCCGGAGCAGCTCGGTGACGGTGCGAAGGTGTCGCTCCGAGGGGAGATGGATGCCCTGTCTGGCCTCGGTGGCGCGGATACAGCCGAACAACTCGCCCAGGGCGCCGGCACGCACCACCACTCCCCGTCGCTCGGCCAGCTTCACGTTGTATCGAGTCTTGGCATGGAAGGAGGCCAGGATCCGCTCCGGTGGGGGGGCCAGATCCACCACCACGGTGGCCAGCGGCTGGCGCGCGTGGGCGGGCCTCCAGGTCGAGAAGGCGTGATCGCACCCGACCTCGTCGCTGCCCCAGGGCACCTCGACCTCCAGGGTGAGGGCCCGGCAGCTCTGCCCGAGGCGCACGAGGGCCGCCTCGACGGCGGCGAAGCTGGCCTGGTCGTCCGGGCCGCACGCCGGGCCGCGGGGAACGTAGACGCGGGTGGTTCCGGGGATGCCGGTGGCCCCCACCAGGGCAGTCACCGGCAGCATCCCGGCGGCGGTCGGGACGGCCAGCCGGTGGGTCGCCCACCCGGCCTGGGCCTGCACCTCCCCCCACCCGTACGATTGCAGAAGATTGGACCGCGGCCAGCGCCGGAGCTGTTCGTCCCAGCCCGAAGCGGTGTCCGCCCCCAGTTCTGCAACCATCGACTGGGCCATTCTGGCAGACGCCGGCCGCGGCCGGGCCGAGCGCGGAGCCTCGGTCACGGCCACGCCAGCCTGCAGCGACGGGCAAAGCCCGGCCCGTTCCCGTCCCAGCGCGGATTCGGATGGTGGGCTTCGGGGCTCCGTCTGGTCGAGAGGACCAGCCCCGGACAGACCGCCGCCCCGGGCCCCTGCCGGGCAGGGAGTCCGCCCCGGACGCCCAAGTGCACCGGTGGGAGCAGCTGGCACCGCCGCGCGCCCCAGCCAGATCAGGTTGGCTTCCCCCACTCGTGACCCTATGCTAGTATCGCGCCGACCAATCGGGGAGGGTCGGTCTGGCCGAAGTCGGGACCGGCAGGAGTGAGTCCGCACAGTGCAAAACCAGGGTAGCCTCGGGCCGACGACCGTTGCAGAGCTGCTCCAGACCATGCAGCAGGAACGCGCCACCGGCACCCTCGTGGTCGAGAGCGGGGGGCAGAAGTGCTCTCTCCATTTTCTCTTCGGGCATCTCTTCCACGCCGTCGGCGACAGTCTGGAGGGGGAACCGGCGGTGCTCTCCGCCCTGGGCTGGTCCTCAGGCGGCTACAACTTCAACCCGCGGGCCAAACTGCCTCCCGAGGAGACCATCAACAGCTCCACCGAGGATCTGGTCGCCCGCTGGGAGAGCGAGCCGGACAGGCCGGCGGCAGCACCCGCTGAGCCGGTCGGGGTGGGCACCGAGCCGAGGCCAGCTTCCAGCCACACCAGTGCGAGCCCGCCGGCCAGCCCAGCGACCGACGGTGGCCGGGACTGGCTGGACTCGATTGCCGGCAGGCCCATCAGCGAACCGGAGGAGGAGATGAGCGATATCCCGCCGTTCCAGGCACCCGTCCCGGCGTTCCGGCAGCCCCTCTCGCCGACTGCCGGATCTGGCCTGGGGCCAACGCCGTCGATCCCGACGCCGGCCACCAGGGCGGCCATGGGGCCAGGGGCCACCCCGCTCCAACCACCCGCCCAGCGCGCCGGGGTACCGAGTTCGGTTCGCCCGCCGGTCCGGCCAGGGCCATCGGGCCCACCCCCCAAGCCCGTGGCGGGCGCCACCCGCACCCAGCTCTCGATCCTGGTGCCGATGCCCGGCGGACCCAGCCTGCACTCGGGCCTGAAGGCGTCGTTCCTCAACTTTCCGATGCTGCTCAAGACGCTCAGCCAGGACGGCTTCTCCGGCTACGTCAGCGTGACCGGAGAGGGCGACAACCGCAGCCGGGCCCACATCCTCTTCCGGGAGGGGGACATTGTCCAGGCCCAGCAGCGTGCCGACGGCAACTACCGCCGGGGCAAGACCGCGATTCAGGAGGTGGGCCGGGCCGTGAGCCTCGGGCAGGGGCTCATCGACGCGGTCGAGCTGCCGTCAGAGTTGGTGGTCTCGGTCGCCTCCCTGATCGTAGCCAGCACCGCCTTCGTGAACCTCCCAGCCCGGATTGTGGACTTCGACGCCCTCCTCGAGTACATCGAGGACCAGCATCTCGGGGGCGGCATTCTGGTCAGCCAGGGAGAACAGGTGGCGGTGGCGCTGGTGACGGAGGGCACGGTCAAGGGAAGCTACTCCAGCTCGGCTCCGGAGCTGACCGAGGGTTCCCAGGCGGCATCCGCGGCCTGCACCGAACGGGAGGCGCGGATCGACGTGGTCTCAGCCCCACCTCAGGCCCTGACTGCAATCGACCTCGCGGAGATCGGCTGACCTCCCTGCGGCGAGGTGGGGGCCGGTGGAGCCCCCGTGCTCAGCGCTTGCTCGCGGTGAGCGCCACGGCGGTCGCGCTGGTGGGCCTGCTGGGCGGCTGCGGGCCTCTGGCGCCGCCCCAGATCACCAACGTCGCGCCCAGCCCAAGTCAGGGCGGAGTCCACACCAACGTCCCCATCACGATCACCTTCAGCGTGCCCATGAATGAGGCCACGGTGGAGCGCGGACTGCGGATCCGCAGCCGCCAGGGCAGGCCCCCGCCCGGTTGCGCGATTTCTGTGGCGGCGCGCGGCGGCCACACCGGATGCCGCTTCGAGTGGAGCGATGGCGGGCGGGTGATGCGGCTCGTCCATACCGGCCATCCGCTGGCGGTGGTGACCACCTACCGGGTCGAGCTGGCGGGCGGGATCGAATCCGCCTCGGGCGCGGTCAACTCGCTCTCCCACTCCTGGGCCTTCTCGACGGAGGGCGGGCCCTCCCTGAGCTCGACCTACCCCGCCTCCGGGGGCTCACTGGGTCCGGACCAGGCAGTGGCGCTCAACTTCGACCGCGCGATGAGCCCCAGCTCCCTGGCCCCCGCCATCTCACTCTCCCCCGCCCCGGCGGGTGGTTACGCGATCCTCCCCAACCCGAGTGTCGCCGGCCGCTTCCTGCTGGAGCCGGTGCACCCGCTGCTGCCGGGGAAGAGCTACACCCTGACCGTCACCCGGGCCGCCCTGGACATCGACGGGAATCACCTGCAGGCGCGGGTGGTGACCAAGTTCACGGTGGGACGGCTCGGGAGCTCAACTGCGATCGACTTCCTGGCCGGCGCCTCGGCCACGGACTACACCCAGGTGCTGGCCGCTTCACCGCCCCAGGTGCCCGGGGATCCCCCGGCGCTGCGGGTGCTCGCGACCGCGCCCCAGGGCCAGCACTACAGCTTCGCGCTGGGGTCGCCCAATGGCCAGTACCTGGCCACGGAACTCTCAGGCAACAGCTCCATCGAGGTGACGGACCTCGGCACCGGCAAGGCCCGTTCCGTGCTCGGCAGCGCCGCCAGCACCGGGGCTCTGTGGAGCCCCGACAGCCAGCAGCTGGCCTTCCTCTCGGGAGGCGCGCTGCGCGTCTTCGCCGTGGCGACCGGTACGTCCGTGACCCTGAGCGCGCTGGCCAGCCTGGAGGGCCCTCTGGCCTGGCGGCCGGACAGCGCGGTGCTCGCGGCGGTGGCTGTCCCAGCCGGATCCAATCCCCGGATCGCCCTCCTCAGCCCGACCTTGAAGGCGGTGACCTACCTCGCCACCTCAAGCTCCTCCACTGCCGCCGAGGGCAACCCCATCTGGTCTCCGTCCGGCAGCAGCCTGGCCTTCTCGGTCGGGACCGGCCCCTCCCCAGCGGTCTGGCTCTACCAGCCCGCCAACTCCACCTCGCCTCTGAGCCAGCTGCTCAGAGGGGCTGGGCAGCCGCTGGCGTTCCTCGGCTCCGGCGCCATCCTGGTGCGGACCGCGTCCGGCAGCCTGGCCTCGCTGGCGACCACCACCGGGACCGAGTCGGTGGTGGTTGGACCCACCCGAGGGGAGTACCCCGTGGCCGCCGCCGTGAACGTGCCCGGCCGTCAGCTGGCCTACACCAGAAGCCAGTCTGGATACGTCCAGCTCTTCCTCGCCAACGACGACGGCAGCGGGGCCGTGGCTCTCACCAACTTCGGCCCTGACCGCCCGCTTCAGGCCGGCCCACCAACCTTCATCGGTGGCTGACCGCCTGCTCCAAGCCCCGCCCTCCGCCGCTACCATCGTCTCCTTGGTGGCAGGGGCGAGAGCGGGACGGGGCGGGGCGCGCGCGCCGGCTCGCGCCCGGCCGGGCACGCTCCGGACGGCCGTTCCCGAGGATTCGCGGTGACGGCCGCCCTCAGCGTGCCCCGGCTCTGGTGGCACGCCTCCCGCCCGGCCACCCTGGCGGCGTCCGTCTCCCCGGTGGTGGTCGGCCTGGGCGTGGCGGCCCACCTCGGCAGCCTCAGCTGGGGGCGGAGCCTGGCCGCCCTCGGAGTGGCCGTGGCGCTTCAGTTCGGGGTCAACTACGCCAACGATTACTCTGACTTCAAGCGCGGCGCGGACCAGCCCGGCCGCCTCGGGCCGCCTCGGGCCGCCTCCTCCGGGATGGTGCCCCCCCAGCGCGTTCTGGCAGCCGCGGTGGCGGCCTTCGTGGTGGCGGCCGCGATCGGCGTCTGGCTCTGCTCGGTGACCTCCTGGTGGCTCCTGGGAGTCGGTGCGGCGTGCATCCTGGCGGCCTGGCTCTACACCGGCGGGCCGCGTCCCTACGGGTACCGGGGCTTCGGGGAGCTGGCGGTATTCGTCTTCTTCGGCCTGGTCGCCACCGGGGGCACGGTGTACATCGAGATCGGCCGGGTGGGCATCCTCGCCCTCCTGGCAGCGATCCTGCCCGGGGCCCTGGCCGCCGCGCTGCTGCTGGTCAACAACATCCGCGACATCGCCACCGACGCCGCCGTGGGCAAGCGCACCCTGGCGGTGATCCTGGGGCCGCAGCGGTCCCGCAGGCTGCTCCTGGCCCTGCTGGGGCTGGCCCTGGCGGTGCCCCTCTTCATCGCGCTTCCCGGGATCGAGCATTTCACGGTCTTCCTGCCCTGGTTGGTGGTGCCGACCCTGGAGGGCCCCCTGCGCAACTCCTCGTCGGAAGACCCTGGGCTGCAGGTCCGCGCCCTCAAGCAGATGGCCGCCGTGCTCGCGGCCAGCTCGGTGTTGCTGGCCCTCGGGATCTGGGCCGGCTGAGACCCCGGTCCATTGCAAAGGTCCGCCAGCCGGCCGGCCCGGCCTGTCTCGGAGAGGGCCGGACGGCGGCTCGAACGGGCCGCCGCCGGCTGGCGGTGGCGGTAGCCACCCCGAGCGGGCGGTGGTCCGCAACCCCTGCATCACCCCGGCGCGGTGGGTCTTCGGACCATCCAGGGTCGCGGTGGGGTCCCAACAAGACCCACCGCTAATGTTGCACGACGCAACGCCGTTGGATAGTATTGCGTCGTGCAACATCCAAGCGACGACGGGGTCTCCGCTGACCCGGCGAGGACGAGCCTGGAGGCGTTGGAGATCGAGCTGTCGATGTTCGTACGCCGGGCCGCGGGCCATTACCTGACCGGGTCGGCCGGGCAGCCGGCCGAGGGATCCTTGGACGGGTGGCGCTACCCGCTGCTGGTGCGCTTAGCCGAGAACGGCCCGCAGCGCTCGGCCGATCTGGCCCGGGCGTTCGGGCTGAACCGGTCCACGCTCGGTCGGCACCTCGCCCGCTTGGAGGAGGCCGGACTGGTGTGCCACTCGGGCGACGACCGCCACTCCGACGGCCGAGGGCATGCACCAAGCTCACAGTTCGTCGTCACCGCCGACGGAGAGGCTGCGTTGGAGACGGCCCGACGGGCACGGATGGGCCCATTGAGCGAGCTGCTCGGCACCTGGCCCGAGGCGCAGCGCTCCCAGTTGGCGCGGCTCCTGGCCCGGCTCAACCACGACCTGGACGCCCGTGACGCTGGCGTTAGGCCACGACACCCTCGGAGCGACAATGCGTAGAGGGCGAGCGCCCGGCCGGCCGCGTGCTCAGGCAAGGCAGCCGCGCGGTGACACGCTGTCGCTCTGGTTGGTGCCGGCGGTGGTGGTGGTGTGGACTGGGCTCTTCGGGTTGTCCTACCTGGGCGCCCTCGCCCGACCCGTCCCGCACCGCATCCCGCTGGCTCTCGTCGCGCCGGCGCCCGCCACGGCTCGCATCGTTGATGCGCTTCAGCATGGCGCTCCCGGGACGGTCGACCCGCACGGCTACCGACACCTCGGTCCGGCCCGCGCCGCATTGCTGGCACGCCGCGTCGACGGAGTGCTCGTCAGCGGCCCGGGCGCGGACACGCTCGATGTCGCCGGGGCCGCCGGCCCGCCGATCGCGACCGTGCTCGGCGAGGTGGCCGGCACCCTGGCTGCCCATCGGCACGTGCCGCTGGTGACCCATGATGTCGTGCCGCTGCCCACCGGGGACTCTTCGGGTCTCGGACTGTTCTACCTGGTACTGGCCTGCGTGCTCGGCGGCTACGTGGGCACCATCATGATCCTGGCCCACACCGGCCCGCTGCCCCCGGGCTGGCGGGCCATGCAGCTGGCCGGCACCGCAGTGGCCTGCGGGGCGACCCTGACCACACTCGCACGCTTCGCCCTGGGCTCCGATCCACTGCCCGTGCCCGCCGCGGCCGCGGTCGCAGCTCTCACGGTCTTCGCCGTGGCTGTGTGCACCTGGGCCCTGCTCACCGGGCTGGGCCGGCTCGCGGTCCCGGTCGCGATCGGGGTCTTCGTTCTCCTGGGCAGCCCTTCCTCGGGTGGGGCGATCCCCCGCACCCTGCTGCCCGGCTTCTACTCTGCCGTCGGCCGCTGGCTGCCGAACGGAGCCGCGGTGTCTGCGCTGCGGGACCTGACGTTCTTCCCCACCGCCTCCACCGCCCGCCCGCTGCTCGTCCTCGGCGGCTGGGCGCTCGCCGGGCTGGCCAGCGCGCTCATCCTGTCCCGACGCCACCGCCGCCGCGCACCCGAGCACGCGGAGGCGCAAAGCGGGGCGAGCCCAGCGTGATCCCATCCCGCCGGAAAACCAACAGCAACAAGTCGCGCGGGCTCGCTCCGGGCCAACCGTCAAGGAGGAACAACATGGAACCAACCGAACCAACAGGCACTGCTCTGGCGTCACCGCCCCAGGATCCGCCGGGCCTGGAATCGCGTATGGAGCCCAGGCCGGGCTTCGACGACCCGAACTATCGCTGCTCCCGCAGGCTGGAGGACAAGGTCGCGGTCATCACCGGTGGGGACAGCGGGATAGGCCGAGCGGTGGCAGTGGCCCTCGCCAAGGAGGGCGCGGCTGCCGTGATTGCCTACCTCGACGAGCACGCCGACGCCGAGGAAACCAAGTCCGCGATCGAAGCCCACGGGCGGCGCTGCGAGCTGATCGCCGGGGACATCGGCTACGAGGCCCCCCATCCCCAGGCAGTGATCGACCTGGCGCTCGGAGCCTTCGGGCGCCTGGACGTGCTGGTCAACAACGCCGGGGTGAAGATGCCCGAGGCCCGTTTTCCGCACTCCAACGGGTCAAGCCTCCGATATTCAGTAGTTGAGGCCGAGCCGCGCTTTGCGGCTGGGCTGGGATTCTTGGGGGTGGCGGCCCTGCGCGGTCTTGGGCTTCCGGTCCTGATGTAGGACCAAAGAGCGTGTGGGAGGTGGGCTGGCTCCGAAGCGTTGGTCATGCTTGCAATCGGCTCTGGAGTGATGTATGGTAGGACCAATCACAAGAGGTGGTGAGCATGTACGTCAAGCGGCACATCGTACGCAGGGGCGATCGCGACTACGTGTACTTGCGGCTGGTGGAGGCCTACCGCAACGAAGCGGGTCAGATCCGGCACCGGCTACTTCGCACCCTGGGGCGTGAGGATCAGCTGAAGGCGTCGGGCCAACTGGATCAGCTCGCGGCTTCGTTCGCCCGCCTGGACCCGCCACGGGAGGGCACTCGCCGGGTGGTGGGGCCGTTGCTGGTGGTCACGCACTACCTCTCCCAGCTTGGTCTGGCGGGTCTGGTTGACCGCCTGGTGCCGATGCGCGGCCGCGCCCAGCTCACCCATGGGGAAGTGATCGCGGCGCTG
>JAKAWF010000171.1 GCA_021817025.1 bacterium | reverse complement strand
GAGGCACCGGCCCCGCGCTGGCTTGGGCCGCCCTGGAGTCGCTTCGGCTGAGCCCCGATCCGGTCATGGTCTCACTGCACGCCGACCACTACATCCCCGGTCGGGAGGCCGTTTCTCGGGTCCTTCTGTCGGCGGCGTGGTGGGCCCAGCTGGGACAGCTGCTGGTGACGGTCGGACTGCGGCCGAGCTGGCCCGCCTCCGGCTTCGGTTACGTGGAGATGGGCGGGGAGCTGGCTCGGGTGGCTGGCCTGCCGGAGGCCGCGCTGCCGATGTCGCGGGCGCTGGGATTTGTTGAGAAGCCCGCGCCCGAACGGGCGGCCGCCCTGATGGATGCCGGCACCTACCTGTGGAACACCGGCCTGTTCGCCTGGCCGGCCGCGCTCCTGCTGGCGGAGCTGGAGCGCTTCGCCCCCCAGGTGGCGGCTGCGGTCCAAGGGGCGGTGCGAGCCGGAGAGGCCTCTTCCAGCCAGTTTGCGGCCGCCTGGGCGAGAGTCCCAACCGGGGTGGTGGAACGGCTGGTGCTGGAACGAAGTCGACGGCTGGCGGTGTTGCCGACCGACCTGCCCTGGTCCGATCTGGGATCGTTTGCCGATCTCCGCCAAGTGGCCGTCGATGCCGGTCGGGTGGACGACCTGGGCAACGTCGCCCGAGGAGAGGCGCTGCTCCTGGACAGTGAGGGTTGCTTCGTGGACTCCGACGCTGGCCGCCTGGTGGCGATCCTGGGCGGATCGGGCCTGGCGGTGATAGACACCGAGGACGCCCTCCTGGTGTGCCCGCTCAGCCGGGTGCAGGAGGTCAGCCGCGTCGTCGAGCAGCTCCGGGAGGCGGACCGCACCGATCTCCTGTGAGAGCCCTGCCGAGGTCGTCGCGGCCCCGCTCCCAAGCGGCCACCCCCCTACAATTGCGACGTCCAAACTTGGCCAAGGAGGTGGGCTGTGGCGGCACCTGAGATCAGTTTCGGCACGGACGGCTGGCGTGGGGTGGTCGCTGACGACTTCACGTACGCCAACGTGCGAGTGGTGAGCCAGGCGGTGGCGCAGTACCTGAGCTCCAGACCCAAGGAGGGCAGGGTGGTCGTCGGGCACGACACCCGCTTCTCCGCCGAGCTGTTCGCCCGGGAGGTGGCGCGGGTGCTGGCGGCCAACGCCCGGCCGGTGCTGCTCCTGGACCGGCCCTGCCCGACCCAGGCAGCCGCCTGGATGGTGGTGGACAGCGGCTCCCTGGGCGGGGTGGTCGTGACCGCCAGCCACAATCCTCCCGAGTTCAACGGACTCAAGTACAAGCCCGAGTACGGCGGCTCAGCCTCTCCCGAGATCATCTCGGAGCTGGAGGAGGAGGTGCATCGGGTGCTGGCCGGCGACCTGGTGCGCGAGATGCCCATCGACGAGGCTATCGCCCAGGGGCTGGTGGAGATGGTGGACCCTCGTCCCGCCTACCGCGCTCAGCTGGGCAGGCTGCTGGACCTCGACGCTGTCCGGGGGGCGGGCCTGCGGATTCTCCACGATCCCATGTACGGCTCCGGGGCCGGCTATGTGCGGGACATCGTGGAGGGTGGAGCCACCCATGTCGAGCAGCTCCATTGGGAGCGCAACCCCGGGTTCGGTGGGATGCACCCCGAGCCGATCGCGGTCAACCTGGAGGAGGCGATCCGGCGGCTTTCAGCCGGGGACTTTGACCTCGGCATCGCCAATGACGGGGACGCGGACCGGGTTGGCATCATCGACGGCACCGGGGCCTTCGTCGATCAGCTGGAGGTCGCGACGCTGCTGCTCTGGCACCTCTGCCAGAACCGCGGCTGGCGGGGGCCGGTGGTGCGCTCCCTGACCATGACCAGGCGACTTGACATCCTGGGCCGGCGCTACGGGCTCGCGGTGGAGGAGCTCCCGGTGGGCTTCAAGTACCTCGGGCCCAGGATGCGCGAGCTCGACGCGATGATGGGGGCGGAGGAGTCGGGAGGGTTCGGCTTCCGCGGGCACATCCCGGAGCGCGACGGGATTCTCAGCGGCCTGATGTTCGCCGAGATGATCGCCATGACCGGCCGGTCGCTGGCCGAGCTCCGCCGCGAGGTCTCGGCGCTGGTCGGGCCCCACGCCTACGCGCGGCGCGACCATCGTTTCCAGCGCGAGGAGTACCCCCGGGTGCGGGAGCGTCTGATCCACCGGATCAAGGTCTCGCCGCCGGAGCGGATCGGCGCTGAACCAATCACCGAGACCCGCTCCGATGACGGCTACAAGTACTGGTTGGGCGAGGACTCATGGGTGCTGGTGCGGATGTCGGGCACCGAGCCCTTGATGAGGGTCTACTGCGAGTCCACCGATCCGGCGCGGGTCCAGCGGCTGCTCGACGATTTCGAGGCCGAGCTGGGCGTGATCGGCGACGCCGATGCCCGTGGCTGAGCCTGCCCCTGCGGCGGGGAAGCGAGTGGAGAAGCCGTGGGGTTTCGAGGTCTGGTTTGTCGTCACCGACAGGTACGCTGGCAAGATCCTCCACATTGACGCCGGGGAGCAGCTCAGCCTCCAGTACCACGAACGCAAGGACGAGGCGATCTGGGTGCTCACAGGGGAGCTGGAGCTGGAGCTCGACGACGCCGATGGCAACCTCGTCGTCCACCGCCTGCAGCCGGGCGAGAGCCAGAGGATACTGCCCCACCAGCGTCACCGCATGCGTGCCGTCACCCAGCCGGTGGAGCTCTGCGAGGTGTCGACCCCCGAACTGGACGACGTGGTCCGGTTGCGGGATCGGTACGGGCGGGTCGGGACCGCCGATCGATAGGAGCCTGGCCGGGAAGGGATGGAGGCTGGTGATGGGAGGGCCTGGGTGAGACGGGGCGGAGTTCCCAATCCACAATGTCCACAGGTGGCAGTGGACAACTCGGGGATGCTGCCGCGGTGAGCCGACGTCCCGCGGGAGCCGCCGCGCTGCGTCAGCAGGCAGGGACAGGCCTGATCGACAGCCCGTTGGTGACGGACCCCGTCTCCCATCTGGGGCCGCCTCGGGTGGTGCCTTTCGCCTTGGCGGCGGCGGCGGTGGTGGGGATGGCCGGGATGGGCATGGTCGCCCTGCCGGCGGCGGTGGCTCTGGATCTGGGCGCGCTCGCCTGCTATCTGCTGGCGCTGCGTTCGGTCCTGCCGCGCTGGCCCTCGCTGTCGTCGCCGGCCTGGCTGAGCGGCATGGAGCCAGCGCTCCTGCCCGTGGCGGCCCTCGCCTCCGCCTCGCTGGCTTTGGCCACCAATCCCGGCCTGCCCTGGACGGTCCTGACGCCGGGCTGGCTCTTGCTGGTGCTCACCCTTTGCCCGTGGCTGGATGGCGGCGACTCTCGAGCCCGGGTCCCGGAGTGGGGGTCGACCGTGCTGGCGGCCCTGGTGATCACGGTGCCGGTCGCCTACTTCGTGGTGGCGCTGGGAGCTGGCACTCCGCTCCCGCTGCTGGCCCTGGGGGTCGGCCTGGGAGGTTTGATCCCATCCTTCAGACTGATCAGGCTGGAGGGAAATCCCTGGGCGGTGGCCTGGGAGAGGGCGGCTCTGGTGGCGCTGTTGACGGCGGTGGCGGCGATCCTGGTGGCGCGGCTGCAGGTGCCGGGACCGCTGCTGCCGGTGGCGATGCTGATGGGCTGGTACGGGCTCACCGGGATCGCCGCCCAGGGGGTGCCGCGCCAGCGGGGTTCATTCATGGTCTTCGTGGTCCTGGCGGCGGCGGTCCTGGCGATCGCCGCTCCCGCCTGACGGTCGCCGCGATCGCCGGCTGCGCTGCGGCCCGTCCCGGAGTCGGCCCGAGCGCCGGCCGAAGGGCGGCCGCCGGCGGCTCCCCGGCCGCGGTCGCGGGTGGGGGCCGCCAGACTGCGGTGGGGCGGGCGCGTGACGCCGATGGTCTGAGCGCTCGGCTGCGCATCCCTGCCGGCGGCGCAGGCACGGCCCATAAAGCTGTACCGTTCAGGCTCATGGGGTCAGCCAAACTCGGCCGTTGGTGGGATGCCAACGGCCTGCCGCCCCCCCGGCCGCTGGCTCGGCTCTAGCCGGCTCCGTGGGGCGGGTTCAGAACCTTCCCGCCCCCAGCGTAAGCGTTCATCGGCCCTTGGCCGAGGAGGTTTGGAATGGCAGCGACGACATCCAGTTCGGTGACTCAGACCGGTCAGCAATCTCAGCTCTCCACCAGTTGGCGTGAGCGTGATCACAAGTCGGTGGCGGGAGTTTACTCGCGCTACACGGACCTGGTGGTGCATGACGCCGACGGCTCGTTCCTGATCGATGTCGACGGCCGACGCTACCTTGACTTCGGCTGCGGCATCGCGGTCACGTCGCTGGGGCACCGTCATCCCGATGTGGTCCGGGCGGTGCACCGGCAGGTGGACAGCTACTGGCACACCTCGGTGGTGACTGAGCATGTCCGCCTGACCGAGGCGGCGGAGCGGGTGGCGGCCATCTGCCCGGACCCCCTGGACACCGTCTTCTTCGCCAACTCCGGAGCGGAGGTGGTGGAGGGCGCCCTCAAGCTGGCCCGCAGGGCGACCCACCGGCAGGGGATCATCTGCTTCACCGGGGGTTTCCACGGGCGCACCTTGGGGGCGGTCAGCGTGACCACTAGCAAGGTCCACTATCGGGAGGGATACACGCCGCTGCTGCCGGGGGTCTACACCACGCCCTATCCCTACTGCTTTCGCAATTGTGATCACCCCGCCGACGAACCCTGCCCGATCGCGGCCGGGGTCGAGCTCGAGCGGCTCTTCAAGCACGTGGTGCCGGCCGAGGAGGTGGCCGCCATCCTGGTCGAGCCGATTCAGGGCGAGGGCGGCTACGTGGTGCCGCCGGCGGGCTTCCTGGCCAACCTGCGCAGGATCGCCGACCAGCACGGGATCGTGCTGATCTTCGACGAGGTTCAGACCGGGGTGGGGCGCACCGGCCGGTGGCTGGCCAGCGACCACGACGGAGTGGTCCCGGATGTGGTGACCCTGGCCAAGGCTCTCGGCAACGGCCTGCCCATCGCGGCGATCGTGGCCCGCGGCGAGTTGATGCGGGAGTGGCCCGCGGGCTCCCACGGATCCACCTTCGGCGGCAACGCGGTCTCGTGCGCGGCGGTGGTGGCGACGCTGGATGTGATCGAACGCGACGGGCTGCTGCAGCGGGCCACGGAGATCGGCGACAGGGTCACCAGCCGGGCCCAGGGCTGGCAGCAGCAGGTGGGCGGACCGGCGGACGTGCGCGGGCGCGGGGCGATGATCGGGCTGGAGTTCCTGGACAGCGCCGGGCTGCCCGACGCCGAGCGGGTGGAGGCGATTCGGTCCGCCTGCCTCGACCGCGGGCTGCTGGTCCTGGGGTGTGGCATTGATGACAACGTGATTCGGCTGATCCCACCGCTGACCATCAGCGACCCGGAGCTCGAGCAAGCGCTGGAGACCCTCGAGGGCGCCGTGCTCCGCGGCGGACACCGGTCATGAGCGGCGCAGAGTCGGCGCGCACGTACGGCAACCTGATCGCCGGCGAGTGGCGGGCCGCCCGCGGCGGCGAGACCTTCGACTCGGTCAATCCGGCTCGCCGCAGTGAGGTCCTGGGCCACTTCGCGCGCAGCTCCCAGACTGACGTCGACGACGCTGTCTCGGCGGCGGTGGCGGCTCAGCCCGGCTGGGCACGCACCCCCATGCCGGGACGCTCGGAGGTGATCGCGAGGGCAGGGCGCCTGCTCGAGGAGCGCAAGGAGGAGCTGGCTCGCCTGATGACCCGGGAGATGGGCAAGGTCCTCACCGAGGCCAGGGGAGATGTCCAGGAAGGCATCGACATGGCCAAGTACATGGCCGGGCAGGGGCGCAACCCAGTCGGGGAGGTGGTGCCGAGCGAGCTGCGCGACAAGCGCTGCTTCACCGAGCGGGTGCCGATCGGGGTGGTGGGCTGCATCACTCCCTGGAACTTTCCGATGGCGATCCCGTGCTGGAAGCTGATGCCGGCGCTGCTGGCGGGCAACGCGGTGGTCTTCAAGCCCGCCGAGGACACCCCCTTGGTGGCCATCCGGCTGGCCGAGATCCTGATCGAGGCGGGCCTGCCGGCGGGGGTCCTCAATCTGGTCACCGGCTACGGCGAGGAGTGTGGGGCACCGCTGGTCGCGAACTCGGCGGTGCGAGCGATCTCCTTCACAGGGTCGGTGGAGGTGGGTCAGCAGATCGCCAGCACGTGCGGCCGGCTGGGCAAGCGGGTCTCCCTGGAGCTGGGGGGCAAGAATGCGATGGTTGTGACCGCGGACGCGGACCTTGAGCTGGCCGTCGATGGCGCTCTCTGGGGGGCCTTCGGAACCGCTGGGCAGCGCTGCACCGCCACCTCACGCCTGATCGTCGAAGCCCCGGTGCTGGAGGCCTTCACCGAGCAGCTCCTGGGACGCGTTTCGAAGCTTCGCCTGGGTGACGGGCTCGACCCCGCGACCGATGTGGGGCCGGTGATCAACCAGACTCAGCTGAAGCGGATCCACGCCTACACGGAGATCGGACAGCAGGAGTCCGCCCGCCTGCTGGTGGGAGGCAGCATCGCCGCCGAGGGCTCGCTTGGAGAGGGGAACTTCTACCGGCCGACCGTGTTCGCGGACGTCAAACCGGAGATGCGGATCGCCCAGGAGGAGATTTTCGGACCCACCCTGGCGGTGATCCCGGCGGCCGACTTAGACGACACGATCCGGATCGCCAACGGCACTCGATACGGTCTGTCCTTGTCCATTTACACCAGGGATCTGGCGCGGGCCTTCCAGGCCGTGGATCGGCTGGAGGCGGGGATCGTCTACGTCAACGCCCCCACCATCGGCGCTGAGATTCAGCTGCCCTTCGGGGGCACCAAGTGGACCGGCAACGGGCACCGCGAGGCCGGCCCCACCGCCTTCGACGAGTTCACCGAGTGGAAGACGGTCTACATCGACTACTCCGGCCATCTGCAGCGCGCCCAGATCGACACCGAGCCGAGTTAGCCGGGGTGGAGCTGGACCTCAGCGACGAGCATCGGCAGTTCGAGGCGACAGTCCGGGACTTCGCCAGGCGTGAGCTTGCCCCCGGGATCGCGGCTCGGGACCGGGACGCC
>JAKAWF010000170.1 GCA_021817025.1 bacterium | reverse complement strand
GAGGCGGTCCGGGGCATCCTCGACGCTCGGGGCCGGCTCCCCCTCAACGTCAAGCTGATCGCGGAGGGGGAGGAGGAGGACGGCTCCGAGCACTTCGCGGAACTGGTGCGCAACCACCGCGAGCAGCTGGCGGCCGACGTGGCCGTCATCAGCGACACCGGCATGCTGGCGGCGGACGTCCCCGGCCTGACCGTGGCGCTGCGCGGCCTGGCCTACTGGGAGGTCCGGATCGAAACCTCCAGCACCGACCTCCACTCCGGGGTCTACGGGGGGGCGGTCCTGAACCCGATCGCGGTGCTGGCCCGGATGCTCGCGGACCTGCACGACCCCGATGGCCGGATCGCGGTCGCCGGTTTCTACGACGGGGTGACCGAGCTCTCCCCGAGCGAGCGCGGAGAGCTGGCTCAGGTGCCCTTCGACGAGGCTCGCTTCCTGGGAAGCGTGCAGGCGATCGGGGCGGGCGAGAAGGACTACTCCACCATGGAGCGGCGCACCACTCGCCCGACCATGGAGATCTGCGGGATCTGGGGGGGGTACCAGGGCCGCGGGGCGAAGACGGTGATCCCGGCCCGGGCGGGCGCCAAGCTCTCCTCCCGGCTGGTGCCCGCTCAGCGGGCCGAGCAGGTGACCGAGATGGTCGGGGCCCATCTCCGGGCGGCCGCTCCGGCGGGCGTTCGGGTGGAGTTCGAATTGATCCACGACGGGCGCTGGGTCGTCACCCCCTCCCGGCATCCGGCGGTGGACGCGGCGGCGCGGGTGGTCAGCGAGGTCTGGCAGGCGCCATGCGTCTTCATCCGTGAGGGGGGCAGCATCCCCCCGGTCGCGTCCATCGCGGAGACGCTGGAAGTCCCCTGCGTGCTGTTCGGGGTGGGTCTTCCCGACGACCGCATCCACGCCCCCAACGAGCGGGTGGTGCTGCGGCAGCTGTTTCGGGGGATGCAGGCTGTCGGACGGCTCTGGGACGCCTATGCCGAGCTGGGCCGGGAACGGCTCAGCGAGCCGCCGGGCTGAGCGCCTCCGCCTTCTCCAGCAGGAAGTCGGAGCTCGGTCGGCTGGTGTACAGCACGACTTGATCCCCCGGTTGCAGGGGGCTCTCGGCGCCCACCTGTTGACCATCTCGCAGCAGCAGCAGCACCTTCTCCTGGGCCAGCTCCCGCAGTTCCCCGATCCGGTGCCCGACCGCACTCCCCATCGGGACGGTCACCCGGACCAGGGCGAAATCGGTCCCGTCCAGCGCCATCCGGTGGACGTCGCTGTCGGTGGCCAGCGCGGTGTCGATCTCGTTGAGGATGAGCTCGGTGGCCGAAACCGCGATGTCCACCCCGAGCCGGTGGAAGAGCTGGACGTTGCTGGGGTTGTTCACCCGAGCGATGGTGTGCGGCACCTTGAACTTGCGCTTGGCCAGCTGGCAGGCCACCAGGTTGTCCTCGTCGTCACCGGTGACCGCCGCCAGGACGTCGGCGCGCTCGATCCCGCTGGTGGCCAGGAAGGACATCTCGTCGCCGTCCCCGACCAGGCAGGCGCAGCTGCCCAGCTGGGCGGAGATCGAGGCGGCTCGAGCACGATCCTTCTCGATCAGAGCGACCTCGTAACCAGCCGTCAGCAGCCGATGGGTGAGGTAGAAGCCGACCTTGCCGCCACCCACCACGATGACGTAGGCGGGCCGCTCAGCCATCGCTGTGCCCCGCGGACGCGGTCACCGCCTGGCGGGCCCGGTCGGCCGCCTCCGGGCCGGCCTCGAAGTAGGTCTTGGCGATGGCGGCCCCCACCACGGTGGGGCAGTAGGTGTAGAGGCCCATCTCCCGGTAGACCTGCTCCCGGATGGGGTCGTAGATCCTGGTCATGACCCGCTCGATGTGAAAGATCTCCTGGGCCACCTGGGCTGACATGATGTTCCGGTTGTCGCCGTTGGTGACCGAGATGAACCAGTCCGCCTCCGCCGCCCCGGACTCCTCCAGCACGTGCTGGTCGGTGCCGTTGCCAAGCACCATCCGCCCGGCGAAGCTGGGCCCCAGGCGGGCAAAGGCTGCCCGGGAGCTGTCCACCACCGTCACTTGATGCCCCCCGTCGACGAGGTCCCTGGCCAGCGCGGAACCGACCCGGCCGCATCCCACGATGAGCACCTTCACGGCGGCGAGTATAGCTCGACTTCAAACGGCGCTGGTCCGGCCGCCAAAGGCGGTGGGATCGCGCGCTGCTCCTCCGCAACCTCCACAATTGGGCTCGTGGCCTCACGATTCTTCCGCTCCGGTGCCGGCAGTGCCACCGCTCCAGAGCGCCTGGGCGTGCTCGGCCCGCACCGGATCGTGGTCCCGGTGCGGGGCGATCAGGTGGACGAGGACGCGCTCCGGGCCGCCTGCCGCCTGGCCCGGCCGGCCCGGGCGCGGGTGCTGATCATCTCGGTGCTGGAGGTGCCTCGCAACCTGCCCCTCGGGGTCAGCTTGGACGAGGAGCTGGGCGAGGCCGAGGGGCTGCTGGGGAGGATGGAGGGCCTGGCGACCCAGCTCGGGACCAAGGTGGAGACCCTGGTCCTGCAGGCGCGCGAGGCAGGCTCCGCGCTGGTTGACGAGGCTCGGCGGTGGGATGCCGACCTCATGGTGGTCGGCTTGGGCGCGCCGCCCCACTTCGGCGAGTTCAGCCTGGACCACACAGCGGAGGAGCTGCTGAGCCGAGTTCACTGCCGGCTGATCATGATCCGCCCCGCCCTGGATGCGGCCGCCCAGGCGAGCAGCCTGTCCCTACCGGGCTCCCCCGACTGATCTCAAGATCCGCCGGCGGGGCGGTCTCGGCGCCGCCCCACCCTGGTCCACACGAACCAGGCCACCAACGCCAGCACCACCAGCCCCCCGCCGAGGAGCAGGCCCAGGGGGCCGAGGCGGAGGATGGCGCCGTAGTGGGCCCCCAGGGCATCGCCCAGCGAGGTCACGGTGGTGCACCACACCAGTGCCCCCAGCAGCATCGCCGGGTAGAAGACCCGCGGCGGGATGGACGCGATCCCGGCCGCATACGAGGCCAGGTTGCGCGCGAAGGGGATCACCCGGGTGAGGAAGACGCCGATCCCGCCTCGCTTGCGGACCCAGGCCTCGGCCTCGGTGAGGCGGGCGTCGGAGATGCCCAGCCGGGACGCGATTCGCGCCACCACCGGGCGCCCGAGGGCATAGCCGATCTGGTAGGAGATGGTGGCTCCGATGGCGGAACCCACCACCGCACACAGCACCAGCGGCACCAGCGAGACCGTCCCCCGGTGGGCCAGGAAGCCCAGGGTCAGCAGCACCGCCTCGTCCGGCAGGGGAAGCCCCACTGACTCCGCCGCCAGCCAGAGCAGGACGAAGCCGTACACCCCCAACGGAGGCAGGTGCGTCAGCTGGAAGAGGATGTGGGTCACGTGGGCGCCACCCTGAGCCCACCAAGCCGCCCGCCGAAGACTACGCCTCCTCGAGATCGCCGGGAGGGGCAACCCCCGCGATGGACCCGATGGTGTCGGCGTCATCGAGACGCATCAGGATCACGCCCCTGGTCTGGCGACTGGAGATCCTGACCCCCTCCAGGGGCATCCGGATGATCTGGCCACGGCTGCTGATCAGCATCAGCTCCTCCGAGAGGTCCTCCACCATCCGGCTGCCCACGATCTCGCCCACCTTCGAGATTGCGTTCTGATCGAGGGTGTAGACCCCCTGGATGGCCCGGCTCTTGATCGGATAGTCGTCGACCGGCGTCAGCTTTCCGTAGCCGCGTTCGGTCACCACCAGCACGTAGCCGTTCTCCCTGACGATGTCCATGCCCGCGACCGCATCGCCGGGGCGCAGGCGTACCGCCGTCACCCCCTGGGTGTCCCGTCCCATCGGGCGCACCTGCCGCTCGTTGAAACGGAGCGCCTTGCCCTGTCTGGTCACCAGCAGGATGTCGTCGCCGCCGGTGCTGACCCGGACCCAGTCCAGCTCGTCTCCCTCGCTGAGGTTCATCGCGATCAGGCCGTTGCGCCGCACCGAGGCGTAGGCGGCGGCGGGCGTCTTCTTGATGTGCCCCCGCAGCGTCGCCATCACCATGTAGGCCTCGTCGGAGTAGCCGTCCACGGCCAGCATGGAGGTGACCCGCTCGCCTTGATCCATCTCCAGGAGGTTGATCGCCGCCGTCCCCTTGGCCTGCCGACTGACATCCGGGATCTCATGGGTGCGCAGCCGGAAGACCCGGCCCTTGTTGGTGAAGAAGAGCATGTCGGAGTGGGTGGAGGCCACCCGCAGGAACTCGACGTAATCCTCCTCCCCAACGCGCTTGGCGCCCATCACCCCCTTGCCCCCTCGGCGCTGCGAGCGGTAGTCGGTGGCCGGGGTGCGCTTGATGTAGCCGCGGTGGGTGAGCGTGACCACCACCTGCTCGCGAGGGATGAGGTCCTCCTCGTTGAGCTCGATGTCGCCGTAGCTGATCTCGGTGCGGCGGGCGTCGCCGTACTTCTTGCGCAGCGCGGTCAGCTCCTCACGCACCACCGCCATCAGGTTCCCCCGGCTGGAGAGGATCTCCTCGAGCTCCCCGATCCGGCGCATCAGCTCGGCGTGCTCCTCCTCCAGCCGCTCCCGCTCCAGCCGCGTGAGCCGGCCCAGGCGCATGTCCACGATCGCCTTGCTCTGGCGGTCGCTGAGACTGAAGCGCTCCTCCAGCTGGCGCTGGGCGGTCGCCTCGTCGGGGGCGGCCCGGATCAGACGGATCACCTCGTCCAGGTTCTGGAGGCAGATCCGCAGGCCCTCGACGATGTGGGCCCGCTCCTGGGCGCGCTCCAGGTCGTGACGGGTCCGCCGCTCGACCACCTGGTGGCGGTACTCCAAGTAGTGGCTGAGCATGCTCCGCAGCGAGAGCACCTGCGGCCGGCCGTCGACCAGGGCCAGCAGAATGCAGGTGAAGCTGGACTGCAGCTGGGTGTGCTTGTAGAGGTTGTTGAGCACCGTGTAGGGGCGGGCATCGCGCTTGAGCTCGATCACCAGCCGGGTGCCCTCACGGCGCCCGGTCTCGTTGCGGATGTCGGCTATTCCCTCCAGCTTGCGGTCGTTGACCAGCTCGGCGATGGTCTGGAGCACCCGGCTGGGGTTCACCTGGTAGGGCAGCTCGGTCACGATGATCTGCTCCCGCCCGCTCTTGGACTCCTCGAAAGCGACCCGTGCCCGCTGCACCACCCTCCCGTGGCCGGTGCCGTAGACCTGGGGAATGTCTCGGGCGTAGACGATGCCTCCGGTCGGGAAGTCAGGGCCGGGGATGAGCTTCATCAGCTCCTCGGTGTCGGCCTCGGGGTTGTCGATGAGCCGGATCAGGCCGTCGCAGATCTCGGAGAGGTTGTGGGGCGGGATGCTGGTCGCCATCCCCACCGCGATCCCGGCCGCGCCATTGACCAGCAGGTTGGGCAGCGCCGCGGGCAGCACCATGGGCTCCTGCTTGGTGGCGGCGTAGTTGTCCGCAAAGTCAACCGTGTTCTTGTCAATGTCGGCCACCATCTCGGCCGCGATGGGAGCCATCCGCGCCTCCGTGTAACGGTAGGCGGCCGCGGGATCGCCCTCCGGCGAGCCGAAGTTGCCCTGGCCGTCCACCAGGGGATAGCGCATCACCCAGGGCTGGGCCATTCTCACCAGGGTGTCGTACACCGAGAGGTCGCCGTGAGGGTGGTAGTTCTTGAGCACCTCGCCCACGATGGCGGCGCATTTCTGGTGCGACGCCCCAGGGGTCATCCCCTGCTCCTGCATCGCGTAGAGGATCCGGCGCTGGACCGGCTTGAGGCCGTCACGGACATCAGGGAGAGCCCTCGCCACGATCACGCTCATGGCGTAGACCAGATAGGACTCCCTCATTTCGGAGACCAGCTCCACCCCCTGGACCCGGCCCGCGCCCCCGCCTTGGTTGATCGCCATCGGCTAGCCCCTCACCAGTGCGGTCGCGGCAGACGGGTTTCCAGCCAGGCCCGCCAGCAGGTCGGCCCGCACCGCGGCCGCCGCCACCCTCAGGGCGCTGGCCACCGCGGCCGCGTCGGATCGCCCATGCCCGATGAAGACCAGCCCCCGCACTCCCAGCAGGGGCGCGCCGCCGACCTGGCGCCAGTCCATGCGCTGGCGCAGCCGCCGCAGCCCCGGCAGCAGCAGGACCGCTCCCAACCGGGAGCGCGGGCCGGAGTCGGCCTCCTCCCGGAGCGCGCCCATGATGGCCTCGGCAACCCCCTCGGCGGTCTTGAGCGCAACGTTGCCCACGAAGCCGTCGCAGACCACCACCTCCACGGATCCTGAGAGCAGGTCGCGGCCCTCCACCGGGCCCACGTAGTTGAGGTCCAACTCGGAGATCAGACGATGGGCGGCCTGCACCAGGTCATTCCCCTTGGAGCTCTCCTCCCCGTTGCTGAGCAGGCCGACCCGAGGCCGTTCGACCCCGAGCATCCGCCTGACATAGGCGCTGCCCAGGCTGGAGAACTGGGCGAGCCACTCCGGCCGGCAATCCACCTGAGCCCCGGAGTCGAGCAGCATGGTGGTGCCCTTGGGAGTGGGCAGGGGGGTGGCGATCGCGGGCCGCGCGATGCCGGGCAGGCGGTGCAGATGGAGCAGCGCGGAGGCCATGGTGGCGCCACTGTTGCCCGCCGAGAAGCAGGCGTCGGCCTCTCCCTTGGCCACCAGATCCACGGCCACGTTGACACTGGCGCGGGGCCGAGCCCGCACTGCCTCCACGGGGTGAGCGTCCATGGCGATCACGCCTTCGGCCGGGGCCAGCCGGAGCCTGCCCCCGGCAGCCGCCCCTTGTTCCCCGAGGAGACCCTCCAGCCGGGAGCGCTCACCGACCAGCACCAGCCGCAGCTCCCGGTCCTCTGCCAGCGCCAGCAGGCTGCCCTCCACCAGGGCCTCGGGAGCGCGGTCGCCGCCCATGGCGTCCACCGCCAACGCCGGGGTGAGACGGCTCAAACGTCGAGGGTCCGCACGGTCTTGGCGTACGCCTGGATGAAGCGCTTGCGGTGCTCGACCGAGATCCCCATCAGCTTGTCGAAGATGTCGTCGGCGGCAATCGCATCGTCGACCTCAACTTTGAGCAAGATCG
>JAKAWF010000169.1 GCA_021817025.1 bacterium | reverse complement strand
ACGACCAGTTCGCTCCGACCTTCTGAGACCTCGAGGCTCGCCAGCAGGTCCCGGCTCTCGGCCAAAGTCTGGTCCAGGAGTTCTGCTGTGGCGAGGTCGACCGTGCCCACCAAGGCGAGGCGCACGACCGTCCGCTCCTTGTTGGGAAGGCTGGCCAGCGAATCGGCAAGCGCTCGAACGCTCTCTGCGCCGTCCAGATCGAAGTGTCGGCGCACGAAGCGCCACCGTCCAATCGTGACGGGCTCGACGGCGGCCCCATCAGGGTCTAGGTCGACTACCAGCGCCTTGTTGCTGTCGGTCTCGTCGAAGTCGGTCGCGACCGGGGCGCCTGAGTACCACACGCGCTCGGAGACCTCGGTAACGGAGTGGCGATCGCCGAGCGCTACGTAGCTGACCCGTCGGCTTGCGATCGCGGCCCTGAGTCCTGCTACCGAGATGAGTGAGGCGCTCAGCGGGTCGGGGTTCAGGGAGTCCACGGCGCCGTGCCCGACGGCTACCCGCATCGTCCCAGAGGGCGCCGGGTCGAGGGGGGCAAGGGCAGCGTCCAACAAGTCCATGTCGGGCTTGCGGCTCGGCCACGGGGCTCCCACCACCTCCACGGGCAGGGCCGGAACCTGGACCGGCGTCGCATCGTGGAGCACGCGCACCGCCGGTGGCAGCGGCACTGGCATCCGTCCTGGGGCCCAGAGGCCCGCTGGGTTGTCGGCGTCGTGGTTTCCGGGGAGCAGAAAGACGGGGACGCTGAAGGTGGCGAGGGCGTCCAGTGCTCTCGTGATGACCCGCCGGCTGGGCAGGAGTGAGTCGAAGATATCGCCTGCGACTACGGCGAAGGTGCACTCTTGCTCGGATGCGGTGCGGGCGAGCTGGCGGACGGCTTCGATCTGGTCATCCGCGTAGCGGGCCTGCGCGTCGGCGGAGAGGAACGCGCGAGTCATCCCCACCTGCCAGTCCGAGGTGTGGAGGAACCGGATGCTCACCTGGGCGAACTCCAATTTGAAGGTCTCGCCGCACTCTACACCGCTCCGCAGCGGCTGGAACCCCCCGGGAGGTGACTGCCCTCTGTGGCTGCCTGGTCGACCGAGTCGTGCCGCGACAGCGAACAGATGTCGGTCGGCCGGATGATCATCGTCCGGCGCTCTGACTGGGCGAGCGGCCGCTCCAGACCCCGCCCTCGCCGGGCTCAGGCGGTAGGGCCCGGGTTGTTGTCAGAGGACCGTACCACCTGTCACGCCGGTCGCTCGTTTAGAGCAAGAACTGGTGCCGAGGGGAAGCTCCGAACCGCCGACGCCCAGTGCCGCTCCGGTCCTTCACGGAGTTTACCGTCCCGCCACGGAATCCCCGAGCCACTACAGAGGGCGGGTGTCCAACCCCTTGACGGAGTGGTGCCTCCGGTCAGGCTCGGCTGGTCGGCGGTCTCGGCCTTGGTCCCCGCCGGGGCGCTGGGCTTGTCGCCGCAACGTCCGGCGGCGTGGCTCCTCGACTACCAGGGATGTCGATGATCAAGCCGGAGTCTGGATCTCAATTTGGGTGACGAGAGGATGGCTCACTGGTGCTGGCACCGGGGCGCCGTCTGCGAAGTAGAGTTCGAGAGCCTCCTTGAGGTTGGCCAGGGCGTCCTCCACGGTTGGCCCCTGGGAAGTCACCTCGACCTGGAGGCAGCGGGCCACGTACCAGGTGCTCTCTTGAGTGACGATGGCCGCGAGCGTCCGGGACACCGTCGGGATTGCCACGAGGGCAGGATATCCGATTTGCCAGCGATGAATCGGGTGCGTGGGGGAGGCGGGTTGCGGGACCGCTGGAGTCTCTGAGCTGGCTGAGCATGCCGGCCGGTCCCTGGGCCGCCTTGCTGCGGTTGTGGTGGGGTTCGCTGGGCCGGCACCAAGCGCCGGCTTCAGGTCTTCCAGTTGATCCGGCTGACGTCTGCGACTGTTCGCAAATGCCCGCCTTGAGATCAAACAGCCCTGGCCGGAGCGTCGATCGTCGGTCGGGATGCGCCTCTGTTCGTCCGGGTAGGGGTGTCCGTTGGGGTTGTAGCGACCAATCTGACACGCATGCGCAGCTCCGAAAGTCGGGGCAGGTCCGACTGGGCGGCTCGGCCAATGCAGCCACGGATGGCTGGCGCCCAGGAGCGAACGTGGTGGCCGTGGACGGTCCTGCCGCAAGTTAGGTTAGGAAACCGGACTGTCGAAACATAGCCCGGTACGGGCGTACACTTTGAGTCGCCATTGGGACGCCTGGCGGCTTGGTCGGAAGCTCCACGGGCACCGGGCACTCTCAAGGGCGCGGGGCCTCGCGGCTGCATCAAGGGCATCGAGCACCGGTCGAGGGATGTCGGCCAGGGTAGCTAGGCGCTCGCGCCAGACGGCTGCGTCTGCCCCACTCGCCGTCACCGTGGTCCCGGTCTCGCGACCCGAATCTGGTCGTCTCGCACGGCCCCGGTGAGGGGACCCTGCCTCCGGGACACTCCTGAATGACGCTCCGAGCGATCTTGCTCTGGAGCACGCGCCCTGGCCGGGTGTCTCGAGGAGGCGCAAGCTGGGAGTCGGATGCACCGAAGCAGGCCCCTGCGGACGGCCCGGGGCAGCATCCACCGGGTCAGAGAATCGCTGTCACCTCCTTGAGCATGTCGATCACTTCGCGGGCAGATTCTGCGAACTCTTCCTTCGCCGTGGCCGGATCTCGCTGGACCCACTCCATGACTGTCTGGACGAGGGCCGCCTTTGCCTCTTGCTTCTGCAACCTGGCATTGGTCCCGAGCGCACCTGCAACGTCGGCTTGAAACCGGGGCGGATAGTAGTACTCAAACGCTTCCCGCGGAAAGAACCGAAAGTTATCCTCAGGCCACGTAGCGCTGTATGTCGCCCGCAATCGGTTCACGATCTCGCGGCCTCGAGCGTCTCCATCGACCAGTACCCAGGCACGCTGCTTGAAGGCCGGTTCCAGATGCGCGAACAGCACGAGCCGTCGGAAGTCTTCGAACAAGGCCGCTGCTCTGTCGGCGCCCGCAGCCGAAATTGTGCGCACTCTGGACCGGACCCCTGGTAAGAAAGTCGGGATGAGAAAGTCACGGATAACCCGTTCCGCAGACGCTTCCTCGCAAATGAGCCACGCGTCCGACACACCAAAGTCGGCCAACTCGTAGCCAAGCTCGCGGAGTATGGCGAACCGTCTGGCGGGTACGGGTGGAATCTCTTGTACCGTCGAACTTGGAGGGAGAGTGCCTCGATCGCCCTCGACGTAGAAGAGCTTACTGTGAGGAGCAGAGCCGAGGTACCGCGCGACGATGTTGGAATGGGTGGCGACCACGAATTGGTTGCGACTAGAACTCTCCAAGATCAGTCTTAACAAAGCCTTCAGCGCCGCAGGATGCAGCCCATCCTCGATCTCCTCAATCAGGAAAAGCTTGTCCTCGTACAATGCCAAATCTGCGAGCATCCCCACAATGTGTGGAACACCGTCCCCCATGCTCTCGATGAATATGTGGTCTCGATTCGGGAGGAAAACACCTGGTAACATCCCGTTGGTGGAGTTGACGCCCGTGACGGTGAAGCCCAGAATCTCTTCACAGGCCCGGTTGTAGGGAGCGAAGGAAGGGTGATACGGGTTGGACACCATGGAAAGCCGTGCGGAGAGCCACTGCAGCGAGTCGTCGATCGTGGAGGCGTTTGCCTGGCCCACAGACTCCACATAGTTCCGCGTGCGTCGCCGGGCGAAGAACGGGACGATGAAGTGGTTTGGGCTGACGTTGGGTACCTGGGACACTTGACGCAATTGGCCCCCGGCCACCAGCAAGCGAAGTCCAATGGGCTGGCCGGTAGCGCTTGGCAGGTCGACCAGGAACGATGCCCGCTGACCCGGCGGCGTGCCCCAACTGGGATGGGGTGCCGGGACTGGAAGGCCGGTAAGGTCGATGGTAACCTGGCCACCCTGGGTGCCTTTGCGGATGTCGTCGTACCCGACCGCAGAGCCCTGCTGGAGGAGGTACAGCGCCTTGAGCAGTGAGGACTTGCCCGCGTTGTTTGGACCCACCAGGACGTTAATACGGCCGAGCGTGAGAGTACCCGAATCCGGGAAGCAGCGGTAGTTAGTCACTCTCAGTGTGGCGACTTCCATGAGACGCCATTATCCGGCTGCGACCCTGGGATGTGATAGCAGGGAGGCGGGGTGATTGGCCGGCGAGGGTCGGTCGACGGTCCCAGCGGATGGAGACTAGCGCGGCCAGCACCGGCGCAGGACGTGCGCCACACTGGAGCAGCGGCCGGTGGCAGGCCCTCTGATGCCCAGACGCTGGGAGGTGGACCCCACACCGGCGCCGGGGTAGTGCGGCCGTCTGGCATCCGGGAGAACAGCGGTCGGCATCATCCGCGGGCTCCGAGTTGCCCGCGGCGCCGCCAAGCCGGAGCCTGAGAGAGGCTGGCGCCCCGGCACGGGAGAAGCCAGTCGTATACTTGGTCGTCGTTGATCTGTCGGAGGGTCGGTAGTCGCCGGCGAGCAACGGCCGGTTCACTTCGGTCGGGTGATTGAGGATGGCGGAGGTTCACCGTAGTCACCGGGCGGGGGTGCCTGGCTGACCTTGGAGTTCGGGCCATTGTAGCGTGAGCAACCCACTTCCGACCGCGCAGGTGCTACCATCAGCCGCGCCGAGCGAGCATGAGGCCGGTGTCCCTCGCTCCCTTCCTAAATATGATGCCCGAGATTCCAACCGAAGATGAACTCGTATGGAAGCTGCGCGACGCACGTGTCCGCAATGATGTGGGCACCTTCATCGAGGCTGAACTCGCACTAGAGAAACACATACTGGAGCGGGCGTACATCCTCATGGGGGCCTGCTCCTTCGACACGGCAGCCGCGGCGTTCCGCGAAGTACACCAATTGAATCGCGACCTTGTGGGCGTGGTCGACTCCGCGCCGAGTAAGCTCCGGAAGTCCAACATTGGACACCGCGCCAGAGCCGAGCGCCTGGCTGCTGATGCGGCAGGAGCGGCCGCCTTCGCCGAGGGTCTGGCAAGCCACTACGCTATTCAAAACGAGGCCGCAGCATTACACTTCAGTGAAGCCTCCAGCCACTACGAGCTAGCAGCAACGCTCGGCGGCAGCCCCCGCTCCTCGATCATGGCGCAGAGGGCGGAAGCCATGGCACAACTGTCAAGGGGTCTCGACGACTTGGAGAGAGCGAGCTTTAGCGCTGCGGCGATTGTCTTTATGCGAGCCCAAGCTACCTGCGAACACCTAGTGGAGGAGATGGCAGCGGTAGAGGACCAGGAGTTCAAGGAGGTTGCCGCGGACATTGAGCGTGACGCTCTCAGTTGTGCAGCTGGCTACCATCTGGCGTCATTGCGCGACTGTCTAGTGAGAGGGAATGCGGATGCAGCATTCGAGCACGGCGCCAAGCTTTATGAGTCGCACGCCCTGCTGCTCGAACGATTCACCCCGGATCTTCCCAGCTCCTTGCGACACATACTCGCCGCCGAGTCACATGAGGGCCGCGCGATGCGTGCAGTCGCCCACGCCGAGGTGCTAAAGGAGCAGCGTGATTGGGCGCAGGCCATAGAGGCGTACGGTGAGGCGCGTCGGGAGTACGAGATCGCGGCAGAGGAGGCGGTGCGCAGCAGGCTTCCTCGCGCTGGATCCCTTCAAGTCCGGCTACTGAACGAGGCCTCTCATGTAGACCTCACGAGACGTCACGCGGTCAAGGACAGGGAGCTAGATGAGAAAGCGTCTCGCTTGGAGCGTGAACTAGCAGAGTTGCGAACGTCCGTCGTGAATAAGCTGAAAGACCGGGGCTTCACCGTGAACACGACTGCGGCGGTTGTTGCGTCCATCGACCAGCAAGCACAGATTGTCTTGAACGCCGATGCGGCCGTCCGGAACTTGCTCGCCAGCCTGCGAGAGTTGCTATCGGATCGGAAACTACCTGCACCTGATTGCGAAGCCGTGGAGCAGGAGTTAGCTGGGCTCGAGGTGAACGAGGAGCGTGGTCCGAGGTTCCTAGCGAGAGTGCGGAGGGCCATGGATAGGGTAGCGCCCATACTGACGGCGGCAGGGCTGATGGCTGGACCGGTTTCGCAGATCGTCACAGCGATTCTCACCCTTGTAGGCCAGCCGGGGGGAGGGCGCTAATTCGAAGGAGTGGGCAAGGACACGGGCGCGGGGCAGGGGGCTAGGAGGGGTGCTCGCTGACCTGGAAAGTGGCGGTTGTAGCACGTCCATCACGGCGACGCGGGCGGCGCTGAGGATTAGCGAGCGCTACACGTCCAAAGTCTTGACGACCGCCTTCGGGCTCTCGCGATTGAGTACCGCTCGCTGACGATACTTTGCCAGTGTGGCGTGGCGAACGGCACGCCCAGTACGGCTCTGGCTCGTTGAGCGGACGCCGTTTGTCAGTGCAGGGGGACTTCCGCCCATCCACGTCACCCCGGCTGGTATATCCCAATAGGGAGATATCGGTCAATCGACCCGCGGATATGGAGTCCTACGGCTTCCCCGAAGAGCACTGGACCGACCTTCGGGGCTCCAACCCGGTGGAGTCGATCGTCGCCGGGGGCCAGCTCCAGACCAACGCCACCATGCGACTGCGCTCCCGATAAAACGCTCTCTACTTGGTCTTCAAGCTGGCGCTGCGGCTCCACACCAACTGGCGGGCCATCAACCGCTGCAATCAGCAGACCCTCCTCCAAGACGGGGAGCGCTTCGATGACCGTCGACTGCGACTAACTCCCGCCGCCAACATGTAGGGCGCTGCCGCTTGACCATCTGACCCCTCTTCCTGGAAGCACTTTCCCAAGACTTGACAATCGCCCGCGCTAGTGTCGATCATGTTCTGGTCTTGGGTGAGTGCCCGGCCAGCCTCGCTCGTGCGTGTTCGTGGTGCCGGGTTGGCCTCATCGGAGGGGTAGAACCCGTGGTGAGACGAAAGCGGACGTCGGATGGTCTGCCGCCAGAGGAGCCAAAACTACAGGTCGCTTCGGTGGAGGCACGCCGGAGTCTCGATGAGCGTGTCGAGCTCGGCCAGGACATGCTGGACCGGCGGGTCAACGCTGCGCAGGGAGTCGATGAGCTAGAGAACGATTTTCATACCTGGCACGAC
>JAKAWF010000168.1:4584-7101 GCA_021817025.1 bacterium | reverse complement strand
CCGGCTCTTGGGGGCGGCGGCCTGGGCCCCGATGGCCGCGGGGAGGGCGAATCCCATGGTCCCCTGACCCCCGGAGTTGAGGAAGAGACCGGCCTCACCACCGCTCCAGCCGGTGGCTGCCCACATCTGATTCAGACCCACGTCGGCGACGGTGATGTCGGATGGGCGGCGGCGGGCGTAGTAGGCGCGGAGCACCTCCTGGGGCTGAAGCCGCCCGTTGTGCGGGTGCCGCAGCGGATGCCGGCGGCGCCAGCCCTCCACCTGCTCCCGCCAGGCCGGGCGGGTGCCGGCCTCGACCCGGGCCGCCAGCCGCTCGAGGACGTCCCGAGCGTCGCCCACGATCTGGCAGTCGGCGGCAACCGTCTTCCCCAGCTCGGCGGGGTCGATGTTGACGTGGATGATGTGCTCGGCCCGGGGGGCGAATCCGTCCAGGCGGCAGGTGACGCGGTCGTCCGCCCGCATGCCCACCATCAGCAGGACGTCGCACTCGGTGACCGCCCGGTTGCAGTACCCGGTGCCCATGAACCCCACCAGCCCGAGGCCCAGCGGGTGGGGATTGGGGAACACCCCGGTGCCGAGGAGGGTGGTGCCGACCGGGGCGTCCAGCCTTGAGGCCAGCCTGAGCAGCGCCGCCTGAGCCCCGGCGATGGCCACCCCACGGCCCGCCAGTATCACCGGGCGCCGGGCCCGGGCTAGGTGCGCCGCGGCGGTCTCGATCTGCTCCTCCGTCGCCGGTGGCGGGGCGGCGTGCCGCCGGATGCGTCCCAGTGGCCGGTCCTCACCGAGGCGGGCCTGCTGCACATCCTTGGGGATGTCGATGAGGACCGCTCCAGGGCGCCCGGTGCGGGCGACGTGGAAGGCCTCAGCCACCACCTCCTCGATTTCGCCGGGGTCGCGCAGCTGGTAGCTGTGCTTGGTCACCGAGAGGCAGGACCCGATCACGTCCGACTCCTGGAACGCGTCCGTGCCAATGGTCGGAGAGGCGACCTGTCCGGTGAGGGCCACGACCGGGACCGAGTCGAAGTGAGCGGTCGCCAGGCCGGTCACGAGGTTGAGGGCTCCAGGGCCGGAGGTGGCGATGCACACGCCCACTCTGCCGCTCGCCCTGGCATACCCGTCCGCCATGTGCGCCGCCCCCTGCTCATGACGCACCAGTACGTGCCGGATGGGGAACTGGGGGAGATGCCGGTAGATCGGGAGGTTGGCGCCCCCTGGGATTCCGAACACGGTGTCCACACCCTGCCCCACCAGCGCCGAGAGCAGCACCTCAGCGCCGCTGCGAGCTGGGACCACCGCCAGCTCCGGCTGGCGCTCGCGGTCCTGGCGGTAGGCCGGGAAGGTGGACACGTCGACTACCAGTCGGTGCCGTAGGCGCTGGCGATGGAGGCCGTGACCGCGGCGTCGGCTGCCAGCCGGCGGACCTCATGGAAGGGCTCGGCGGCGTGGCGCCGACGCACCCAGTTGCGCCCGGCCTCGCTGAGCGTGATGTCTTCGGGAAAGGTCTCCGCCCTGGGTCCCTGGTCCTGTCGTTCCTGCACTTCCTGTCCTCCTCATGGGTACAAAAAAAGAGCCCCCCGGGGTCTCCGGGGGGCTGTAAGCTCGATTCTGACGCGCAGACGTTAGCTAACGGCCCCTCCGGTAATTAGGAGTACTAGAGCCATCGGGCTCTCAAGGGCCGCCAGGGTGCGCTGCATCGCGGTCAAAGTGACCCAGGTATAGCAGGGTCGCCGGCCGACGTCAAGTGCTGCGGCAGGTTGGTCAGGAGCTCCTGGGCTCGGACGGTCCCGCTTCTCACGATGACCAGGAGTTCGCGACCCGGGCGAGCTCCAGTGCATCCAGCTGGTCGGAGAAGTCGTGGTCCACCGGATCGCCGATGTGGCGCGGCCCGCGGTTGGGCACCGCGACGGGCCTGAACAGGATCGACCTGTGCTTCGCGTCCACCTCACGAGGGGGCCTCTTCCTCACTCCCGCAGAACCATCCTATTAGGAAGTTAGAACGTGTAAAGGCTGGCCGTGTAAACCCGAGGCGTGCTAAAGTTGCGCTATGGCTTCGACCAACCCGTACCACTTCGGCTCTCCCGTCGACGAGCTCCACTTCACCGATCGGATCGAGCAGCTGGAGAGGCTGGCGGCGGTCATGCTCAACGGCCAGAACCTCATCCTCATCGCACCCAGGCGCTACGGCAAGACTTCGCTGCTTCGCAGGGCCGTCGACCTGGTGGAGGCGAGCGGGGGTCGGAGCGGCCGGGTGAGTCTCATCAAGTGCAGCAGCGCCGAGGACGTGGTCCAAACCCTGATGCACGGGGTGGTCTCTGGGCCTTTGGGGTGGGTACGGGGCCGGGCCACCGAGTTCAGCCGCTGGCTTCGACGAATCCGGGTGGCTCCGGAGATCCGAATCGACCCCGCCTCGGGCCTGGTGGAGGGGGTCTCGCTGGGGCCGAGCCTGGCGGCGTCGGACTGGCGGGCAGTCCTTTCCGAAGTGGTGCGGATCCTGGGGGACCTTGCTGCCGAGGACCC
>JAKAWF010000168.1:0-4574 GCA_021817025.1 bacterium | reverse complement strand
CGGTCTCGCTGGTGATCGACGAGTTCCAGAAGGCGTACGAGATCGACCCGCTCATCGCGGACATCTTCAAGGACCTGGTGGACGACCTCCCTGGGGTCAGCCTGGTCTTCGCCGGCAGCAAGCGCCACGTCATGGAGGCGATGGTGAGCTCCCCGGAACATGGCGCCCTCTACAACGTGGGGGCCAAGCTCTACCTGGGCAAGATCTCCGAGACCGACTTCGTACCCTACCTCACCGAGCGGGCGGCCTCGGCCGGGAAGCACCTCTCTGGGGAAGCTGCCAGCCGCATCTACCAGGCTGCGGCGGGGATTCCCAACGACGTCCAGCTCCTCGCCTTCTGGGCCTTCGCTCTCAGCGCCAGCGAGATCACCGAGGAGCTGGTCGACGCGGCGGTGGCCTACGCCATCGACGACCAGCGCGAGGAGTTCGCCGTGGTTTTCGACAGGCTCACCCTGGTCCAGCAGCGGCTCCTCAAGCTCCTGGCGCAGGGCCCGGTGCGAGCAGTGACCGGCAGGGCGGTGCAGGCGGTGCTGGGGGTCAGCCACCGAGGCGCCCTGGATGCTGCGCTGGCGCTGGAGCGGCTCCAGCTCGCCGAGCGGACCGGCAACACCTGGACCATCGCCAATGGCCTTCTCGGCGAGTGGCTGCGTGGCGGCTACGAGTGACGCTGGATTCAGAGAGAGCGGGGATACCTCTGGTCGAGGGGGAGGCGTACGCGGTCTCGAATCCCCCGCGCCATCCATCTGTGAGAGCTGCCAGCTGCGAGCCAGTCTCCTGAGCCCCGTGATCGCGGTGCGAAGATGACGCCAGTGGCCGAGTTCGCAATCATCGACGCGCACACCCATCCGATGGTGGATGGGCGCCAACGGATGCTGGCACAACCTCATGCTCCGGCGGACTACTTGGGCCGAGCGGCGCCAGTTGGCATCGAGCGCGCCGCCGCCTTGGTGATGGCTCCCAGGGCAGATTTGGAGCTGACGCAGGCGTTGAACGACGCCGTCATCAATGTCGCCGAGGAGTCCAACGGCTTCTTCTTCCCGGTCTGCTCAGTGCACCCGGCCGACGGCGCGGCGGCGCTCCGGGAGTTGGAACGCGTCGCCGCGGCGGGCTGTCGTTGGCTCAAGCTCCATCCCAACACACAGGACTTCGACGTCGCGGACCCAGCGGTGGCGACCGTGGTGCACAGGGCGGCTGACCTCTCCCTCCCGGTGCTCTTTGACGCCTACTCGCCCTGGGATCCGGCTCAGCCCGGTAAGTTCGTCAAGCTGGCACTTGAGGTCCCAGACGCCCAGCTGATCCTGGCCCACGCGCATGGACCCGGCTTCGCGGCGCTTCTAGTCCACGAGATCCTCGCCCGATATCCGTTCTGGAAGCGCCGGGTTTGGGTGGACATCTCCGCCACCGCGTCGCTGTTGGCAGGTGGTCCTTACGTTGAGCAGTTCGTCTGGGTCCTGCGCAAGGTCGGCATGGATCGGGTCCTGTTCGGAAGCGACTATCCACTGGACGATCCCGGGACAGCGGTCGCAGCCGTCAGATCCCTCGGGCTCACGGAGGATGAGCTGCGACTGGTACTCCACGACAATGCCGCATCCTTGCTGGAGGGCGAGTAGAGTCGCGACCAACTCCCATGTGAATCACTGAGGAAGTTGGCGGGTGTCCACCACCCCGGCCTTGAGGAGTGGTGCCTTGGAGGGCCGGTGGGCCCTCGCAGGCGGAGGAGCGGCTGGGCAGGTTCTGGACGCAGCGGCGGCCCGATCATTCAAACCAGGAACGTCCCGCGTCCCTTCGCCGGCGGGCGCCCTCAACAGGCGTCAGCCACACTCTGACCTGCCCGGTCCTACTCGCCAACCTCTTCCCGGTTCACTCGAACGCTCTCATGGGCACTGCCGCTCACGGCGCTCCGAGCTGCTGCCAAGGCCCCCGACCCGGAGCCTCCTGCGGCCTCAACGTCGAAGGACCTGAAACTCTCGAAACTTGGTTCCAGGCGAGGATCGGGCACTCGGAAGGCGCGCAAGCGAGTCGGCCTGGTGATCACATGGGCCTCCCACCCCGCGTTGACCTCGAAGTAGCGCACGGCCGTGGCAACTGAGGGCCACTGGCAATCATCAACGACGATGACCCCGCCGGGCCGGACCAGTTCGCGCAGAAAGTATAGGTCGACGAACACATTGTGGAAGACGTGGCTGCCATCCACAAACGCAGCATCGGCGACGACCCGCTCGCTTACTAGGCGGGGTAGGGCCAACTGAGAACGTTCGACCAGCAGCGTACAAAGATCGCCAAGACCCGCGGCGGCGATCGCCTTGCGTCCAGCGTTTTGGAACCGATTCTGATAAGGATCGATGAGCAGGTGTTTCGCCCCCTGCTGACCCTGCGAAATTAGAGCCTCTCCGATCGCAAGTGCCGAGCTGCCATATGCGAGACCAATCTCGACCACGACCCGGGCCTTCTCGGCGACAAGCAGATCGCGAAGAGCATCACAGTCCAGGGTGGGAAGAGTCACGCGCTCAAAGTCGCCGTCGCTCCGCAGGTGCTTCGAGCTGACGTCGGCCAGCCTGCGCCGAACCGACTGTATGGTGGTCACACGTTCACTGTCACTCGGCACGATCAAACCTTACCAGTGCGGACGATCGCCCGGCAGATTGGGCGATCGCTGGCCGCGCAGTGAGCGGATGTGCAGGGTAGGCGTCTTGCTCGCTGCCAAGTCTCACCTTGGGCGCTGAGGCACTCGGCGGGCGGGCGACGACGCGAGCGTGTCGCCCTCAGGGCTCGCGAGCTGACGTTCCAAAGCGGCGAAGGCGATGATGATCTCGGGCGCTTCATATGCGCGGTTACGCCTGCCTAGGCTCACCTGTTTGAGGACGCCCGCCGCCGTCAACCGCTGTATAGCGTTGTTGGCGGCGGGGAAAGTGCGCCCGATCAAGGATGCGGCTGTTGTCACGGTAACCACTGGCGCCCCAGGAAGTGCCTGGAGCAAACGATCAGCAGCCGAGTTTCTGCGTACCGACCCGAGGCGAGCGCGCCAGTCTGCCTCAACCCGCTGCGCACGTTCTTCAAATGCGGCAGCGTCAGCCACCGCTCTCGAGCAGGCGATGGCGAACTGTGCAATCCACCGGTTGGCCCCGGCATGTGCCTCCGGACATGTCACCGGGCCACGGTAGCGGACACTCTCCAGTGCGGCGATGTAGTCCTTGGCCCAGGTGGCAAGTACCAGCGAGACCGGTGGCAGCACCCTATTGGCGAGACCCCGACGGCGCAGCACCAAGTGGATTAGGGCCCGGCCGGTCCGCCCGTTACCATCGACGAAGGGGTGGATGGTCTCAAACTGGGCGTGGGCGACAGCGGCCTGGGCTACGGCAGGTAGACGGTCCTCGTTACAGAAGGCACACAGGTCCTCCATGAGATCGGCGACGTACTCTGGCGGCGGGGGTACGTAAGCAGCTGAGCACGGGGTGTACGAACTGCCGCCGATCCAGTTCTGCTCCTTCCGAAACCGGCCACCAAATTCCTCGAGACTGGTCCCCGAGAGCAGGCGTTGGTGAACGTCGAGGACGAGGGCGAGGGAAATCGGGTCGCCAGTTCGGACCTGGTCGACGCCGAAGGCCATGGCATCAATGTTCCCCAGCACCTCGGAAGCTGACACGTCAGAAGTGGGAGCCCTAATGCGCCGTGCGGCCTCAGCATGCAGGAGCCGCCGTGCGCCCACCTCCAGTCCCTCAATGCGAGAGGATGCGACCGCCTCAGCCCGCAACAGGATGCGAGCCAGAGTCTCGCTCCCGGTGAGTGAGGAGGCTTCGAGGTCCAACCGGCTGATGGACGCTTCAGCGTCTGCCACCTCAGCCGCAACCGCGCCATCGAGAGTGAACACCCGTCCCACGAGGGGATCGGGGACGTATGCTTCGTACTCGCAGGAGCGACGGTCCCTCTTGGTCTGACCATCGAGACTGCTGACCCAACGTCGACGAATAACCTTTGACATGGATTCTCCTTATGAAAGGTTATCCTACAACCTTCAACACAGCCAGGCGCCATCGACGGTTAGGAGATTGCTTCCCTCCCTCCAGATCCGGCCGGGCCGTCGACCGAACGGCTCCATCTCACGCCCACTGACCCGCCGAAAACCCGGCCTGCGAACCTTCTCCCTCCGGCCGCCGACTGCCAGCACGCCAGGGCTGTACCGTCTCGAATGCTGGCGTTCTAAGGCTCCGGCGGGCGCGTGAGGCCATGCTGTTGCCCAGTTCGGCCCCGCAGGCCAGCGCTCCAGTTGCACTCAGCTGGTGCCCTTGCTGAAGCGTGCGGCACAGGGCTGGCCTTCCGAGCTGGATGTGGCGAGTTCGAGTTTCATCTCCCGCTCCCTGCCATTCAGCGAGAACTCATTGCGACTTGATTCCCGGGGATTGGCGGAGAGCGCTGTCATCCGGCACAACCGAAGGCCACGCACGCGGTTGGCCAATAGCCAGCCACTACCGAGAACAGCTGCCCACCCCGGCCCTGTATTTTGGGTTCCTCACCTGACTTCGGAGTAGGAGGGACACAATTGGCTGAGGTTGACCCGGGCTGGCCGAGCCGCAAGC
>JAKAWF010000167.1 GCA_021817025.1 bacterium | reverse complement strand
GGACCTCGGAGCAGAAGCGCATCACCGCTCGGGGACGGGGCGGGGCGAACTCCACGATGTAGAGGCCGGCGAGCACCCCGATGATCCCGGCGACGATCAGCACGCCCAGACCCAGAAGCAGTGAGCCCAGGATGCCGTCCTCCACGCCGATGGGGGCGCTCAGGTGGGCCGGATCGATGGCGCTCCCGTGGGTGAAGAGGTTGAGGTTGAGCAGCGGCGCCGCCTGCGAGATGAGGGTCCAGACCATGTCCAGCAGCGGCACGATGATCGCCAGCAGGGCCAGGCCGCATAGCCCCCAGAAGGCGCCGCTGCGCATCCGGCGGATCAGCGGCGACCTCTGGGCCCAGTCCAAGCCGTCATCGAGGCGCGACAGGCCGCTGTTCGGCGCACGGAATCTGAGGCTAGACACCGCGGCCCACCGGGAGAGCCTGGTCGCCGGCGACGCGGCGGATGATCAGGCGACCTCCGAAGTTGCTGAGCAGACTGATGACCAGCAGGAAGAGGCCCGCGGCGAACAGAGCGCTGACGTCGGTCTTCGCCTGCAGGACGCCGTCCAGGGTGCCCGCGATCAGCGAGGAGAGCGTCGCCCCGCTGTGATAGATGTTCACCGGGATCCCGGTGAAGATGTTGCCGATGATGAAGAACATGGCGATGGTCTCGCCGATGGCCCGACCCCATCCCAGGAGCGAGGTGGCCAGGACCCCGGTCGAGATGTAGGGGAGGGTCACCACCCTGGCGGTCTCGTGCCGGGTCATGCCCAGCGCCAGCGAGCCCTCCTTGGCCAGAACCGGAACTCGGCGGACCAACTCCCGAGTGGTGGCGGCGATGATCGGCACGACCATGAGGGCGAGCACCAGCGACGCGGTGAGCACACCACCAGCTGTGTTCACCTCGCCGGTGAACCATGGGGCGGCCGCCCCCCACAGCGATATGAACACGACTATGGCGGACAGCCGGAGCAGCCCGCGGCGTTGGTGGCCGTGCACGGAGGCGCGGATGACGACGAAGGCCGCGATCGCCACTCCCAGCAGAGCCCAGGCCATTCCCTGGGGGAGCCAGGGGAATAGCCAGGGGAATCCTCCTACGATGCCGGTGAGGGCGGGGGAGACCGTGCTCAGCATGAAGGGCCCGAAGGTGAGCACCCCCCAAAGGCCGAAGACCACGCTGGGCACTCCGGCGAGAAGCTCAAGGAGGAGGCCGACGCTGCCCTGGGCCCACCTTGGCACCCACTCGGTGAGCACCAGCACCGCTCCCACCGCGATCGGCACCGCCAGGCCCAGAGCTAGAGCTGATGTCACCAAGGTGCCCAGCATCTCGGGGAGAAACCCGTAGGCGGCCGCATGAGGGGCGGCGATCCCATGGTGCACGGTGGGCGCCAGATAGTAGTTGCCCGGGCTGAAGTAGGTGCCGAAGAAGCCGGTCCCGCTGAAGAGGATGGCTGGCACGGCGGTCACGGCCATGATGACCAAGATGAAGACCAGAAGAGCGATGGGGACACTGCCGAATCCGCCGGTCACCACCTGGGCGACTGTCTCGCCGACGGAGGCGTCGTGCCCTCGTTCCTCCGCTCTGGAGTTGGGCGCCGGACCGGGGGCCTCACCCCCCGTCCGGCGCCTCAAGAGGATCACTGCTCAGATTCCACTTACTAGGTGGGTCGTTTGGTCCCAGCTATCCCGTGATGCTGTCCACTTCAGCGTCGACGCCCGGCAGCGCGTTGCTCGGCAGAGCGATGAAGCCGACAGTACCGAGATTGGCTGGCGTCGCGCCCCCGCTGGAGGAGAGCGCCCAGGAGAAGAAGTCCTTGATCGCCGTGGCGATGTCCGCCGACGGTTGGGTCTTCTTCACCACCAGGTACTCGAAGTTGACGATCGGGTAGGAGTCGGCACCCTTCTGGTAGATGAGCGACACGGCCAGGTCGGCGGGGATTCTGCTCGCTCCCGCGCTCACCGACGATGCCATGTTGGTGCCGGTGGGGAGGACGAAGTTGCCCGACTGGTTTTGCAGCAGGGCCTCTCCCAGGCCGGCGCTGGATGCCTGCGCCTCCACGCTGACCCCGATGTAGGCGACACAGCCGGGGTTGGCCGAGCACGCCTGGACCATGGCAGGGTTGCCGTTGGCGCTGATCTGGCTCGCCGTGGGCCAGCTCACCAGGGTACCGAAGCTCGGCCCACTGGCCCAAGCGCTGTTTGTGTCGGTGAGGAAGGAGGTGAAGATGAAGGTGTCACCGGAAGCGTCCACGCGGTGGATGGGCACGATCGGCAGGTTCGGCAGCTTGGCGCCGGGGTTGAGGGCGGCGATGCTGGAATCGTTCCAGTTGGTGATCTTGCCCATGTACATGTTGGCGAGGATGCATCCGCTGAGGTGCAGCCCGGTCTGCCCGCTGGGCAGCACCAGCCCGGGAACGTTGTAGTTGACTGCCTGGGCGGAAACCGCGATGGGGATGTTCATGAGCCCGGGGTTGGACGAGAATTGCGAGGAACTGAGAAACGCGTCGGAACCGCCCATCTGCACGTTGCCGGCGATGGCGTCCGTCTGGCCCTTGCCGGACCCGCCCGACGCGGGGCTCAGGGTGATGTTCGAGAATGCGGTGGGTAGTTCCGGGGCCAGGGCCAGGAGGTACGGGTAGATGAGCGAGGACCCGTCCTCGTGGAGGGTGACCGCAGAGGTGGGATTCGCCGTCGGGATCGGCGCGGCCGAGGTCGGGGCGGGGGCGCCGCTGGGGGCGTTGGCGGCCCCGCTGTTGGCGACCGCCGAGGTCTTGCAGGTGAGGCTCGTCGTGTTGGCCTGACCCTTGTTGGTCGAGGCGGGCGTCGAGCCGCAGGCTGCCAGGGCCACCCCTCCGGCAAGGAGCGCCGCGGCGAAGATTGAGGGTCGTCGAATGGTCATGGGACCTCCCCTTGGTTGGATGAACTGTGCACGCGGGTGAGGGCTAATTGGCCGGACTCACCCGATACGACCGTTGATGTAGGCCCGGCTCCGCTCGTCGGCCGGGTTCTCGAAGAAGGTTTGCGCCGGGGCGAACTCGACCACCGAGCCCGCCATCAGAAACAGAACGTCGTCGGCTATCCGGTTCGCCTGGGCGAGGTTGTGGGTGACGATGAGGACGGTGACGCGCTCGGAAAGCTGGGTGATCAGGCGCTCGATGTGCTCGGTGGTGTCGGGATCGAGCGCGGAGGTGGGCTCGTCGAGGAGGAGCACCTCCGGCGACAGCGCCAGGGTGCGGGCCAGGCAGAGCAGTTGCTGCTGACCGCCGGAGAGATTGAACGGTGAGCGATCCAGGCGGTCCTTGACAGCGTCCCAGAGGCCGACCAGGGTGAGGTGTTGCTCGACCAGAGCCGCCACCTGGTGCCGGCTCACCATGCCGTGGGCCCGCGGGGCCAGTGACACGTTGTCGGCGATGCTCTGGGGAAAGGGGTTGGCCCGCTGGAAGAGCATGCCAACCTTGCGCCGCAAGCTGCGCACTCCCACCCCACGCCCGTAGACCTCCTCGCCCCCGATGGTCACGGACCCGGTGACCCTCATCCCCGGAGTGCTGTCGTGCAGCCGATTGATGGAGCGCAGCAGGGTGGTCTTGCCGCAGCCGGTGGGCCCGACTATGGCGGACACGGCGTTGCGGCGAAAGGAATAGCTGACCCCGTGGAGAAGCTCGTTTTCCTTGTAGAAAACGCGCAGGTTTCGAACGTCCACCCCGCTCTCGGCGCTGGCCGGGCCGACCGGGGAGCCGACTCCGACTAGCCGGGAAGCTCTCGTCACCACGGCCTCGATGCTAGGAGGGCCGCGATTATGTCCGAGTTAGCAAGCGGTTAAGCAGAGGTTATGGCCGGAGCGGGGACGTTCAGCGTGGGGCGGGCCAGTCGGATAGGAAGGTGTGGGCGGGCTCATACGTCGCGGAGAGAAGACGCTCGGGCTTCGTCCAACCCCACACCGGGCATGCCCTAGAGACCCCCTGCCTCGCTCTGCGGGCGCAGTGGAGGCTAGCACCGCGCGCGGACACGGCCAGCGTCAAGTGCAAGCAGCCCAGGTTGGAGGTCCGCCTCAGCGCAGGATGAACAAGGTCAAGAGCCGGACGGTGAGAAGCGTCCCTCCCGGTTGACCGACCAGGGCTACGTCGCCTTGGTCACACCGCTGACCCTCTCGGCGTCGTCAGTCTCGTACGTCACTGTCAGAAAGTCGAGCACGAGGCGCCGGTTGCCGAACGCATCCTCGACAACGGCGACATGGCCCACCGGGATGTCAGCTGGCTGGGAAACCACGCGGCCCCCAGGTGCTCCCAACACCTCCGCGGCACGCGGGCGGCATGCGCATTCAAATTGGGCTCGTACTCTTGGCAGGTGGTGAGTGCAAGCTCGGTGGCGGAGCCGGAGAGCTTGTGCCCGGCTTGGCCCACATCGTCGTCGCGCCAAAGCAGTCGGTTACCGAGCGCGTCCCGGTGGAGGGCAAGCCCAGCATCGAGGTCAGGCACCGGCACCGTCGCATCTTCCCCGGAGTCGAACGGCGTGGCGCCCACTGACCGAGTCTCGCCCATCCCAGCTGGCTCGCGCCCACCCCCCGATGGGCGCGGGTGTCTTCTGACTTGGGCGGCTCTGCCAAGATGGAGACCCCGAGGGAGCCATACCGGATCTACGGTCCACTCTGTCACCCCTGGACGGTGCCTGCCCAAGCCGCCGGCCGCAGTCCCCTGGCCAGCCGGGGACGGTCAGATGGCCACTCCCCCGGGCCCATGAGGGCCAGGCCCGCCTCCCCAGCGTGATCCGTACCGGCGATGACCGTGCCGACCCCTCATGAAGACGAAGCCGATCCAGAGAAGCGGCAGCGGGAAGGCGAACTCATGTCCGGCCACGCCGCCCCAGGCGGCACTCGCGGCCAGGCCGCCAAGGACCACGGCACCCGCGCCATACGGCAAGTAGGGGCGCAGGCGCTGAAGTCCCTTGGGAGGAGGCGGGGGAGGTGCGGGGAGGTCGCGGACCACCTGGGAGAGCTCACCGATCGTCTTGGCCCGGTAGGCCTTCCCGACCCGCTCCTCCAGCTCATCCGTCGCCAGGCGCCCGTCCAAATGGTGGCGGCGAAGTTCCTCCACCACGGCCTCGCGGTCCTGGTCCGAAGCGCGGACCTCGGGCGGCCCCACCGGCCGGATCAAGGCGTCCACGGGTGGATTGTAAGCTGGGATCCGCGAGACAGGGTCCGGGACGCCGCAGCAGAAGCCCTGCCGCTCAGCGCCCCCTGAGACCGGGACCGGTGTACGGTGGGCGCTGCAGGGTGGGCATACCCCGGGCTCGTGGGCTCCACGCAACTGACCGGGATCGCGGCGCGTCCCCGGGCTTGCCACCTCGGTCCAACTCCCCCGCCCAACCGGGTCGAACGTTCACGACGGAACGCGGCTCCCAGCTTACGGCGCCGGACAGGGGTGCCAGGGAGCCGCCCTTAGGGCAGGAGACTGCCAGCTGAACCAGATCCCGGGGTACCTCGGCCCGGGACAATGAGGCGGCCCCTGGTACTCCACATCGTAGACAGGCTTGCCGGAGCGGACAAAGGGCTGCAGCAGGCCGCATTCCTGGTACTGGAGACATTGCTCGTCGACGGCGAAATCAAAGTAGGGAGCCAGCAGCGCCACCTGGCCGTAGTCGTTCTTCAGGCCGACAGCCAAGCCGAGATGGTGCGCGATCCTCGCCAGATCGAGGTTGTAGCGGAGCTGCTCCGCGGCGGTGAGGTGGAACCCCGTGCGGTTGGCATAGGCGTCGACGTTGTCCCAGTCGATCGCCGCGAAGCCGGCCTCAAGGCATTCCCGCGCCCGGGCTTCCATTATGGGAAGTAGCACCGATAGCCGGCGGATGTCCAGCCAGCGCTCTCCCGGCCACCCGTCAGGGAGACCCAGGACCGACGCCGGGAAGTGGTGAGCGTCGGGCCGCCACTCCTCCCAGGTCCCCGCGTCCACATAGCAGACCGCGACCGCTCCCCGGGCCCGGATCGCCGAAACCGCGGCCCGGGCGAGCAGGTCCTCCCGCCCGCTGATCTGGGAGTCCTCGTACAGGTCAATGTCATAGATCACGGGAGGGCGGCAGCCGGGCACGTCCGGGGAGCACGGCTCGACAACGACGCCTCCCACGGAGGTCGGCCCACTACTGCCTTGCAGCTGGTAGAGGAACGGCCCGGCGGCTGCGCTAGGGTGCCACCAGTGGTCGGCCGCAGGACTCCGTGGACGGGCTGGCCCGCTGCAGGCGACCAGCAGCAGGCCCGAGAGTGCTACGACCGCGACTACCCGCGGGCTCACCCACCCTACGACCCAGCCCTCCGGCTCGCCTCCACCGCCAGCCGGTCGACCCGGTTGTTGCCCTCGCTGTCGGCATGGCCACGCACGTGGACCAGCCTGACCGCACCGTCCAGCTCCGCCAGCAACCGGTCGATGGCCGGATAGAGGTCGCGGTTGGCATTGCGCTTCCAGCCGCCCACCAGCCACCCGATCACGTTCTGGGAGTCCACGTGGAGCCGCAGCCCCTGGTCCGCGGCCCGTCGGGCCAGGAAGGCGGCCATGGCCTCCCTCGCCGCCACCAGCTCCATGCGGTTGTTGGTGGTGTCCCGCTCACCGCCGGAGCCCTCCTCGGGGCCGTCATCCCACAGCAGTAGGAAGGCCCAGCCTCCGGGGCCGGGGTTGCCGCTGCAGGCGCCGTCGCTGTAGGCGTCCACCCACCGCCGCACCGTCCCCGTCATGGGATCAGGATCCTCTCGCAGTTCTCGCAGGTCACCAGGCGACCGGCGCGCGCCTCCTCCACGACCCGGTGGGCGACGGGGAGGCGACAGCCAGAGCAGACACCTGCCTCGACGCGGACCACCGCCGGTCTGCGCCGCGGCGCCGTGGCGGCGTAGAGGCGGAGGGAGGCGGGACTGAGCTGGGCTGCCAGCCCCGCCCGTTCGTCCTCGGCGGCCTGGAGTTCCTGCTCCAGCCCGGGGCGCCGCCCAGCGTCCTCCGACCGGAGGCGCTCGAGCTCCACGGCGCGGACCCCTGCCGCCGCATCCGCGGCCCGGAGGGCGGCCTCCATCTGCTCCTGCTCCTCCATAGCCGCCAGCTCCCGCTCCTCGGCGGTGGCGATCCGCTCCTTCAGCATGCGGATCTCGTGCTGGTATCGTTCCAACTCC
>JAKAWF010000166.1 GCA_021817025.1 bacterium | reverse complement strand
CGGTCAACGCCATCAGCGGGGAGATCGGGTTGGGCACCCCACCGCCGGCAGATGTCGGCAGGCGGCCCGAGTCAGCGCATCGAGCTGGGAGCTTGTCCCAGAGCCTGAGGGGCACCATTTCCCGAACGCTTCTGTCCGGAGTGGACCTCCTCCCCACGTATGCCCGACGCCAGATCTTGTTCATCATCTGCCAGCATCGGGTCGGCCACTTCCGACACCCACGCACCTTCAGCGAAAAGGTCAACTGGCGCTTGCTGTATGACCGTCGGCCTCTGCTGGCAACCGCGTGCGACAAGTTGGCGGCCAAGGATAGGGCGCAGCGTCTTGGCCTGAGGGCCCCCAAGACCATCTGGCAGGGAGTGGATGTGGCGGAGCTAGCTGGCCTGCGCCTGCCGGAGAGGTGGGTGCTCAAGCCCAATCACGGCTGCGGGCTGATCTATCTCGGCAACGGCCCGGTCCGCGACATCGAGGAGCTGCGGAGCCGGACCAGGCACTGGGCCGGGGAGTCGGCTGAGGCGCGCAAAGGGGAGTGGGCGTACACCAGGGCGAGACGGCTGCTGCTGGTGGAAGAGATGGTCGGGGCGGAAGCCACACCCCCAGCCGACTACAAGGTCTTCGTCTTTCACGGCGAGCCCAGGCTGATCTCAGTGGAGCGCGATCGCTTCGTCCGCCACTGCCGACGGTTCTACACTCCGGACTGGCAACCTCTGACCGCCCAGCTAGGAGTCGGCTGGCGCATTCGACCGCTCGCCGAAATTGAACCGCGGCCCCCGAGTCTGCCCAAGATGCTGGCCGCGGCCAGGCTGATGGCGGGCAGCTTCGACTTCGTGAGAGTGGACCTCTACAGCATCGGCGAGGAGGTTTTCGTGGGTGAGCTGACCCCCTATCCTGGGGGCGGGCTGGCCCGCTTTTGGCCCCGCCGGCTCGACTCCGAGCTGGGAGATCTCTGGAAGCTGCCTGCCCCCACGGCCACCCAACCTGGGGAGGGCGCGCCAGTCGGCTGACCTTAGGGCAGTCGTCCCTGATAGTCGGAGGCGCCGACGATGTACTTGTCCCAGGCGGCCAGAGCTGTGGCCGAGGAGTTGACGCTGTAGTTGATGCCACCGGTGGGCTGGTCGAACCAACACAGGGCTGTCACCTGGGGCATGCTGGCAGGGATGTAGGCCGCCATTTGCTGGATCCAGCCCGCCTTGCTGACCCCGGTGGCCGCCTCGGCGGAATTCGCCTCCACGCTGGACACCTCACTGATCATGATCTGCTTACCGGGCGCCACCGACAGCATCTCGTTGTAGCTGGCCTGGAAGAGTTGTGCGAATGTCTGCCAGGCGTCACCCTGCGCCCACGCGTAGTTGTAGCCGTCCAGGCCGACCATGTTGACGTAGCTGTTGCCGGGGTAGTAGGCCCCAAAGGGCCGACTGCCGTTCTGGTCGATGTTGGGAGCCCACACCCATTTCACATTGGTCACCCCGTCCGCCGCGAAGCGGTTGACGACGTACTGCCAGAATTGCACGAAGGTGGCATCGGAAACACCCTGCTTGGCCGGGTTCCAGGCTGACCACGAGCCATTCATCTCCCAGTCCAAGCGGATGTAAACCGACCCCGGCCAAGTCTTGGCCGCAGCCGCGGATTGATCGATATAGGCGTTGCAACCGCCGCCGAGGATGTAGGTCAGAGGAATCGAGTTGGTGCCCCAGGAGATCACCGGGGTCAGGTGATCTGAGGTGAGCAGCTGCTCCTCGTTGCCCCAGAAGAGGGGCTCCCCGGTCTGCCCACCACACTGCCAAGGGTCTTGATAGAACTCCACGAAGTTGGGCGTGCTACCGACCGCGGCCTGGTAGTTCTGGAACTGGTTGCCGCTGGTTGGATAGGTGGGGTCCCAGACGGCGAAGCCGAGAGCGATGTGACCTGGCACGGCCTGCGCAGGCGTGGGGCTGGAGCTCGCCGTCGGCGTCGGGCTCACCGTCGGAGTGGGGCTGGGTGTCGGACTGGCACCTGAGACCGTCGGCAGCGGTGTGGGGCTGGGCGCGGCGGAGGGCCCCGGAGTTCGACCTGGGCTTGAACTCGGGTCAGGAGTGTGGCGGGGGTAAGCGGCGTCAGCTGGGGTGGAACCGGTCCGGGTCAGTGGATCCGCGAGCACACTCCGCTGCCCGGCCGCCGTGCCCGAAGGTGCCAAGCCGAGGGCCCCAGAGCCATTGGACGTCCCGCCGTTTCCACCCGAGCCTGGCAGGGCGACGGTCCCTTGCCCGGCGGGCCTGCGGCCCGAGGTGGCAAGCCCCGCGCTCGAGCGGGCTGGGGCCGCACCTTGACCCGTCGGCCGGAACGCGGTCGGTGCCGTGGCTACCACCAGGCCCACGAGCGAGGCGGCAAGTAGGCCAAAGCGGAACTGGTGAAGCACGATGGCCGGAGCATAGGTTGAGGGTCTCCAATCGCGGTCTCGCGTCACAGCTTCTCCACATGGTCAGTGCGAAAGTCAGACCGGGCCTCGCCGCCGGGGCGTCCCCTCACCGCGCCCAGATGGGGCGCGAACCGACCCCAGGCTGCTTCGCGTGTTGAATCGGTCCAGCTCTCGGCGAGCCTGCCTGACGCGGGCAGGCCGCCAGCCATCTGCGTGCCTCCTGGTCACCGCCACGTCAGCCGCCGGCATCGCCCCAGCCCATCTGGGCGCGAGCCGTCGAGGGGCCGACCTCCTCAATCGCACCCACGATCCCGGGCGGCCCGCGCTATCCTGAGATCGGAGCCTCGGTACGGCGGAGACCGGGCTCGCGGCCCCGACTCGGCGCCGTCGCGCGGACCGGGCGTAGCCAGCTGGGGACGGGCCCGGGCCCAGCTAGTCGAGGAGAGGACCAGTTCATCAAACGGATGTGGAGGAACTTCAGTGCGAGTCGCGGTCCTCGGCGCGGGCCATGTGGGCCTGACCACCGCCCTTTGCTTGGCCCACTGCGGCCACGATCTGACCCTGGTCGACGTGGATGCCACCCGAGTCCGCCTGCTGGCCCAGGGGGAGCTGCCCTTTTTCGAGCCATATTTGGCCGAGCTGTTCGCGCGGGTCAAGGGCCACCTGCGCTTAACGAGCGACTATGACGCGGTCGCGGACGCAGACGTCTGCATCATCGCGGTGCCCTCGCCCACCGCCGCCGATGGGGGCGTCGACCTGACCTTTGTCCGCAACGCCGCTGTCAGCATCGGACGATCCCTCCGCCGGCGTCGAGTTGCGGACCCGGTCTTGGTGGTCAACAAATGCACGGTGCCGGTGGGGACCGGGCGCTTGGTCTCCGAGCTGATCGCTGGCGAGCTCGCCGGCGAGGATGGCCAGGGAGGGCAGCGCCCCGAGTTCAGTCTGGGAAGCTGCCCGGAGTTCCTGCGCGAGGGCCACGCGGTGTTCGACACCATGTATCCCGATCGCATCGTGTTCGGTGTCGACCGGGAGGCCGACGGCCGCCGCCTCGGCCAGCTCTACCAAGCCATCATCGAGCGGAGATTCCCCGAGGTGGCCCCGGAGCTCAGTGCGGCCGCCGGAACAACAACGGTGATGACGACGTCGATCACCTCGGCGGAGCTGATCAAGTACGCCGCCAACGGATTCCTGGCTCTGAAGTTGAGCTTCATCAACGAGATCGCCGCGATCTCCTCGGCCGTCGGTGCCAGCATCCAGGACGTGGCCCGCGGGATCGGCCTCGACCGGCGGATCGGACGCTCCTTCCTCAACGCTGGCATCGGCTGGGGCGGCAGCTGCCTCGGCAAGGATCTCAGCGCCTTCATCAGCACCTCCCGTGAGTACGGCCTGCCAACCCAGGTCCTGGACGCCGCGCTGGCCGTGAACGAGCGCCAGCGCGGGGTGGTGATCCGACTCCTCCAACAAGAGCTCCGCCTTCTCAAAGGTAGCCGCATCGGACTCCTGGGGCTCGCCTTCAAGCCCGGGACAGACGACCTCCGGGACGCCCCCAGCCTGGACATTGCCAGGCGCCTGCTCGCCCTGGGAGCGAGCGTGAGCGGCTACGACCCGGTGGTCCGTGAGGTCCCCGTCCCGGGAGTGACCATGGTGGCTGATGTTCGCGCCCTGGCCCACGGCAGTGATGCCCTGCTGCTGATAACAGAGTGGGAGGAGTTCGCAGGCGTAGATTGGGCCGCGCTGGCGGCGACCATGCGCCAGAAGATCATGATTGATGGCCGCAATCTTTTGGATCCGAGCCAACTGGAGCGGGCGGGCTTCCGGTATCGCGCCATCGGCCGCTGACCTCAGTTGGGGGACCCCGTCGCAGGAGGGGTGCCCAGGCTGCGCCGACGCGACTCGCGCTGGTAGCGCGTCTGCCAGGCGGCGCTCACCGCGGACAACGCGTGGCGGAGGCCCCCCGTGGGACCAGATCTGCCCACCTCCTGAACTCGGCTGGAGCGATTGGGACTTGCCGACCATCGTGCCTTAGGCCATAATGCCTCTGGTGGGAAGAGACGGCCGACGTTATCGGCCCGGGGTTGGCATCAATGAAAGCAGGCGACCGCTACGCTGCTAGAACGCCATCGTCCTTGCAGGAGCACCGTCAGGCCCTCAGTCATCGGGGGTGGTTGTTCGAGGAGCGTGGCAGGCATCAGCGCGCCTGCTTGAGGGATACCCCGCTGGTCGTGGCACTCGTGAACAACATGCCCGACGGAGCATTTCGCGAGACGGAGCGTCAGTTTGCCGATTTGCTGACCGCGGCCGCTGCCGGTGTACCCTTCCAGCTGGTTAAGTACTGGATGCCCGGCGTCCCCCGGGGCGCCGAGGTGCGGCGGGCCATCGCCACCGACTACTTGCCCCTCGACGACATCTATCGTGGGCACAGCGATGCCCTTATCGTCACCGGCACTGAGCCCTCCTGCTCACGACTGACCGATGAACCGTTCTTCGCCAATCTCGCCACACTTATCGAGTGGGCCGAGACCAATACCAGGGCCACCCTGCTCTCGTGCCTGGCCGCCCATGCCGCTGTCCTGCTCTTCGATGGCCTTGAGCGCACCCCCCTCCCGGCCAAGGCCACCGGCGTCTTTCGCGACTCGGTTGCCGGTGAGGGCAGTTTGGTCCAAGGCATGGGCCGGACCGCGTGGATGCCCCATTCACGGCTCAACGATGTCGATGCCAGTCGGATGCGCGCAGTCGGCTACCTGCCCCTGCTGGAGTCGGCCACCACCTGGACGGCGATGGCCAAAATGCGGCATAACTGCCTGTTTCTGCTCTACCAGGGTCACCCGGAGTACGGCCCCACGACCCTGCTGCGCGAGCATCGACGCGACGTGCGCCGCTACCTGCGGGGAGAGGCAGCCACCTACCCGGCCCGACCCCGCGGCTACTTCGACCCAGTCGGGGATGCCATCCTGGCTCGGTTCGAGCATCTGGTCACGAGCCACGGCCCCCGCGAGGAGCTGTTGGGCAGCTTCCCCACCGAGGCGCTCGAAGAGCACATCAAACCACGCTGGACGACCCCTGCGGTGCGTCTCTACAGCAACTGGTTGAGTCATCTGCAAGCGCGCAGGCAGCCTCAGACGACGGGCCTGGGCACGGCCGGGACGGCGCTGGTTTGAAGCCTAGGGGCAGCCGGTCAGGGTTTGGGCAGCAGAGCCCGGCCGCCACTGCGGATCAGTCCGATGCGTGACGAGACGGTCGCGATCCACGGCGGCTACATGGCCGACTCCACCCGGGCAGTGGCGGTCCCCATCTACCAGACCGTGGCCCATGACTTCATCGACGCGGAGCATGCGGGTGCGGTTTTCGACCTTGAAACTCCCGGGTTTCACTACAACCGGCTTAACAATCCCACCAACGATGTGCTGGAGCGCAGGCTGGCCGCGCTCGAGGGCGGCGTGGGCGCAGTCACGTTCAGTTCCGGCTCCGCTGCGGTGGTGCACTCGGTGCTGAATCTGGCCCGTCAGGGGGGAAACATAGTGAGCGTGCCGCAGTTGTACGGCGCCACCTTCACCCTCTTCGCCCACGTCCTGCCCAGCCACGGCATCGAGGTGCGCTTCGCCACGAGTGACGACCCCCAAGCGATGGCGCCCCTGATCGATGGCGACACCCGGGCCATCTTCTGCGAAAGCGTGGGTAATCCTGCAGGCAACATTGTCGACCTGGAGCGCCTCTCGGCGCTGGCTCACGGCCAGGGCTTGCCGTTGATCGTTGACAACACGGTACCCACACCACTGTTGCTCAAGCCGATCCAATATGGAGCGGACGTAGTGGTCCACTCGCTCACCAAGCTCATCGGCGGTCATGGCACCACCCTGGGCGGCGCTATCGTCGACGGCGGAACGTTCCCTTGGAGCCGCCATCCCGATCGGTTTCCGATGTTCAGCCGGCCCGAGCCTGCCTTCCACGGCGTGGTCTACAACGAACGCTTCGCCGAGAGCGCCTATATCGTTCGCTGCCGCACCGTGGGCCTGCGGAACTTCGGGCCCACCCTGTCGCCGTTCAACGCCTTTCTGCTCCTGCAGGGATTGGAGACGCTCTCAGTTCGCCTCGAACGGCACGAGGCCAACGCCCGTCGGGTAGCGGCGTGGCTGGCCGCTGATTCCCGGGTGGATTGGGTCAGCTTCGCTGATTTCCCCGATGACCCTTGCCACGAGTTGGCGCTCCGCTACCTGCGCGGCCATGCCCTCTTCATGCTCACCTTCGGCGTGGTGGGTGGCTATCCGGCGGGCATCCGATTCTTCAACTCGGTCAAGCTCTTCAAGCGCCTGGTCAACCTGGGTGACGCCAAGTCGCTGGTGAGCCACCCGGCCTCCACCACCCACCGTCAGCTCTCCCCGTCCGAACTTCTCCAGGCGGGGGTGCGACCGGAGGCGATCAGGCTGTCGATCGGCCTCGAGCACGTCGACGACCTGCTCGAGGACCTGGACCAGGCACTGACGGTAGCCACCAGCGGCGCCACTGGTCACGCCAATTGAGCTCGATCACGCTGATGAACGGTGCGCCTACGGCCGGGAGCGAGCCATTGAAACGGAGCAGGAGGTGACGACCGCTCCCAGCCAGCTGCGCAGGCCCCGATCCAGGGCCACCAAGCTGGCCTGGCGGGCAGCTCCGCGCGCGCCTTTGGAGGTAGCGGTGGTGGGCCTAGGAGCCTGGGGCCTTTGTGTCCTCGAACGGCTGGTGGCCGCCGCCCGGGCGTCCGGGACTGGGACCACCATGGTCCACG
>JAKAWF010000165.1 GCA_021817025.1 bacterium | reverse complement strand
CTCTCAGTCCATACAGGTCCGAGTGCCGGTCAGCGTCGGCATGATGGCCCACAATGAGCAGGAATTAATAGTCAGAAGCTTGACGGCCTTTCTACATCAGCGGTCCAGCTGGTCGGTAGTCAGAGAGATAATCGTGATTGTCTCTGGTTCCACCGATGGTACGGAGGCAATGGTGCGTAAGCTTGCGGCCGAGGATCCGCGAGTCAAGTTGGTATTGGAGCCTGTCCGCGCCGGCAAGGTGGTGGCGGTGACTCAGTTCCTGGCCATGGCTCGCCACGACATTTGCGTCGTGGCGAGCGCGGACGTGGTGCCCGCCCACGACTGTGTCGACAATCTAGTGCGGCCAATGCTACGCGAAGCTAGCGTTGGCATGACGGGGCCTACTGTACTTTCGCTTTACCGGCCCGGGTTCGTGCCAGCCATGCACCGCATGCTCTGGGCGCTACACAATCGACTGAATCGCGCAGGTCACCTGCCCAAGCTGGGTGAGATCGTGGCCGTGAGGCGGGGACTCGTCCATGTTGATCCGATCGCTGGCTGTGACGAAGTCCTGCTTGAGGCTAGCGTTACGACCAGTGGGTATCAGCTACTCTTCGCCCCCGAAGCGGTCGTATACAACGTGGCACCGACCAGCGTTAAGGAGTACTTGGTTCAGCGACGGAGGATCCATGCGATGCACGTGACGACGGCGGGGACGCTCGGATACCGGGCAGCCAGTATGAACGTCTACCGCGGATTGATCGCCCTTCTGCAGGAGGTCGGGTCGCGTCCGCAGACGGTACCCGTCGCCATTGCGTGCATCGCTGCCGAGCTGGTGGGCCGCGTCACTGGCCGATTGGACGCCAGGCGCGGGATGAGCATGACGAGTTGGGAGCCGAGCCGCTCGGCCCACGTGGGTGTGGAGAGGGAAGTCGCACTCCCCCCAGCGCTTGGCGCTGCGGATTCGGGTCTGCGCGAGTGATTGGCCGCGCGGCTAGCTGTGGTCCTTCATCAAGGCACACCTTCGGCGAGACAGAGAGCTGCGGGGTGCGCCCTGGGGTCGTGGGCTGGTGGGACGGCCGAAGCGGGCGTGCACTCCACGGCGCGTGGGGAGCTTGAGGAGAGCGCAAGGGGCAAGCTGGAGTCCAGCGGTGGGAGCTACGGCCTTTCGGCTCCGATCCGCGGGTGAGGAAGAAGAGGAGAGCCATCCGCCGGTGGGCGCCAAAGAGGGCATTGGCCAGCTGTCTAGCCCTCGCAGGATGGTCCCGCCGTCCGGAGCAGATCGGGCGGGCCGGGGCGTGCCACCGCTCCCACCGCAGCGTCTTGGACTCGGCTCGGCGCAGATCGCCACGCAGGCAGAGCAGATGGAACCACCTGACCATGTCAGCAGCGAAGCCCACCAGGGCCAGCCAGACCGAGTTGGGATCGACGTCGCTGAAGGGGAGACGCTCCAGCCCCGAGTCCCCGAGATGGCCGATGTGGTATTCCACATGGGCATGAGCACGCGCGAACCGGTCCATCTCCATCGGATCCCCCTCGCGAACGACGTAGAAGCTCGAGAAGCGGTACTCCAAAGTGGGGAAGCGGCTGGTCTGGGCACCCCGGAGTGGAGCGGCTTCGGGCGCACGATCAGGCGGGCGCCCGGGGACAAGTTCGAGAGCCTGCGGAGCTCGGCCCGCACCTCTGCCCCATACCGCAGCTCGCCGACCCGGCGCGCCGCCGCTTGCCAGCGAGACTGCTCATCGAGGGCCAGGGCAATGGCGGCGTGGATCTGGCGGCAGGAGCGGGCCACCCCGCTCAAGCCCATGGTGCGCTCCCGGCAACCCCGCAGGTCGTTTTCGGTGCATTCACCGGAGTCAAGTCGAGCGGTCAACTGCCGACGGGTCAGATGGGGACCGTCACCCCGGTGATGGCCGCTCTGGAACCCCGCTGGCACGGCGGCGATGGCCCGGTCCAGCACCTGCGGATGGGCCTTGGCCTCGTCGGCGTCGGCGTTGTCGGGCCGGAGCATGGAGCTGAGAGTGTGCCCGGTACCGTCGAAAGAGCAGAAGTGGGGATGGAAGCCGAAGCCACCCGTGCAGGTGCGGACGGTGCGCTCCTTGTTCTCCGCGCGGACCTCCACCATCAAGGCGGCGCAGTCAAGCACCCCCTCGTTCCGCTACACGCTCGGCAGCCTGTGGCAGACCGGCTCGCGGGTCTGGGCTCTAGCCGCCTCGACCGCAGCCAGGTCCCCTTGGCTGAGCTGGCGGCCACTGCGGTACAGGGTGGGGTCCGAGCCCCCGTCGGGGAAGAGCAGCCGCCGGGCACTGAGGTGCCTTATGTCCGCGCAGCTCTCCCCGCCGCCAGCCAGCAGCAGGGGCCGATGGACCATGATCTTGCCTCGGTCGTGGAGCAGGGTGCGCTCGGCGGTGCGAGCGCTGGCGTCCGCGATCACGGCGTCCAAGCTCAAGCGGTCGGCGAAGCTGCCCGAGGAGTGAAGACCAGCGTGGGCGGCGACCTAGTTGCCGCGGGTCGTCACCCCGACGCGGGCGGTGCTAGTAGCCCTCATCTGCGAACCGCCCTCCCGGCTGGGGTGGCTGCCGTCTCGACAACCCCAGTTTCACCTCCCAGAGGCCATTTCTACACCTTCACACCCTTGAACTCGGCAACCCCCGTGAATGACGTTGGCTAGACTAGGGGCGGTCGCGGAGTGGTGGTCAGAGTTGCGCACCCTGATCGTGCTCAGTGTGGCTGCTCAGTTGATTGTGGCTCCCTTCACGGCGGTGCCCGGCGACGTTGCGGTGTGGTGGGCGGCAGCGGTACGGGCGTTGGGAGGAGTGGGGCTCTACCAAGGTCTTGGCTTCAGCTACCCGCCCCTCTTTGGGTACTGGTGCGAGTTGCTCGGCGGAGCCGCTCACCTTTTGGGCCTGAGTCCTTCGGCATATGGGGGAGCCGACCCACACCTGATAGGCAGCGGTGCCGCTGCGCTGCCGTTCATCGTGACGACCCCAATCTTCACGCTTCTGGTCAAGGCCCCTATGATCGCGGCCGTACTAGTAACTGGCTACTACGTCTGGCGCATCGTCCTGCACCTTGAGAGCACCAGTCTGTCCAGGCGACGCATTGCGCGCCTGGCATTCTGTTTTTGGGCGTTCAACCCCTTGGTGCTCGTGGAGACCGCGGTGCACGGCCAGATCGATGCGCTCGTCGCCTGCGCGGTTTCCGCCTGTGTGCTATATGCGCTTGAGGGTCGATTCGGCTTGGCCGGGGCGGCGGTAGCTGTGGGCGTGGCCGTCAAGCTCTCCCCAGTGTTCCTCATACCGGTCGTCGCGGGCCTGGCGCTCGCGCATAAGTCGCTGCGCTGGCATCAGCTAGGCTCATTCGTTGCGGGAGGGCTGGTGACAGGCGCGGCAGTGATCGGACCAAGCCTGGGGACCGGATTCGTGACCAACGTGTTCACCCGGTTTGGGGTTGGAGTTGAGGTCGGCGGGCTCGGGCCGTTCGGGCTGCTGTCGCTTCCGGCCATCACGCCGCTGAGAATCTGGATAGACGGCAGGCCCGCGCTGGTCGGTCACGTCTCGGACGCCCTGATTTTGCTCTGCTCAGTGCTGGCTGGCTTATGGGTCATGCGCAGGAGCCAGCCGAGCGTCTTCGTCAGAGCCTGTATGGTGGCCACCGGGGCCGTCCTCCTGTTTACCCCTGTACTCAATCCCCAGTACCTCTTGTGGGTGATGCCATTTATTGCGATCGGCGCTGGCGGTGCCCTCGGGCGGCGGGTGCGCTGTTACCGCTGGTCGGCTGCACTGCTAGGACTGGCTGGGCCCGGGTATTTGCTCGCATACTTTGGGTGGGCCGAGCTTCTAGCTCCTGCCTCGGCCGCCACCGGCTGGCCCGCGGCACTCACAATCGTTGCCCAGGAACGGGCGCTAGCCTCTCGTTGGGGCGGGCCCAGTTGGCTACCGCTAACTCTGCAAGCGACCTTGGCACTTGGCGGGACCGCCATTGCGCTGACCGGGGCGGGCTTCGCTGCGGCCGCCTTGTTACGTGGCAGGAGCAAGGACGACGGGGAAGAGGCGACGCCCACAAAGGGCCACCCTAGGGCAGCGCATGAGTCGCACGCCGAGATGGGTACTCGTAGATGGCGGCTGAGGCGCGAACTCGTAGCACCAGCGTCGATGGCCGCGCTCATCGCTGCGGTGGAGGTGTTCGGCCTGAGTGCCCCGGCCTTGGCGGCCTCACCAATGCTGGTAGCGCGGCTAACGAGCCCGGGGCGCGGCACTGCAGTTGTCCACGTTGTCAGCTCCAGCCCCAGCGTCGGTGTCGCGGCTTTCGAAGTCGACACGACTCGGACAGTGCACCGTGTGCTTTTCTACGACGCCCCAGGCTACCCTGACTTGGGGTCTGTTCCAGGCCTAGTCACAGGGACGCTACAAGAGTTGCGGATTCTCATCGGACGGCAGACGAAGGTGACCGTCATCGGCGCTGCCACGCTCCGTAGTGTCCTCCTTCGGAAACGCTCAGCGCTTGGGACGCTTCTAGTAGATGTAACCGGGACCCTCCCACTGACGGCTTGGGGGCCGGGGCGCACGGCCAGCCTCCGCGACTGGCTGCGGGCCGGGGGTGTGCTCGCCTTTTCCGGAGACATCCCCGGTTATTACGGCGTCAGTGCTCACGCAACCTTCCAGGCGAGCGTCCGAGCCAAATCGGGAATTGCCATCCTGGGCCCTAACTCCCTGCTGCCCCCTGGGGTGATTAGCGGTAATGTGCAGTGGGGCATGGTGCCGAAGGGCCGATTTGCGCGCTGGGGGCGCGCCCTCGGGCTGCAATACGTCGACGATAATCTCACGCTGTCGCTGAGCGTTCTGCGGGCCAGCGGAGGTACCCTGCTCGGGCTTACAGCCGGCGCACACCACACCAGCGAGTTCTACATTCCGCTCGGGCGCGGCGGTCTGCTTGATTTCGCGGGGATCACCCAGCCGGGTCCAATCGGCCACGACCTGGCCCGCTTGGTCCAAAGTGATTGGTTCGGCCATGTGGGGACCTTCGTGGCGACCAGCTCTGGGGCGAGGCAGGCCACGTTCCGGATACCCATGGTCCCAGGTGCGTCCGGCGTGGAGGTGGTAGGGTTCCCCTCCAATCCTGAATTAGACTGGACCTTAGCGGAGACTCTGAGATGGCCGCCTCGTCCGTAGGGTTAGTCATTGTCGCTTACGGATGCGGGCCCGGTGAGCTGATCCACGGCCTCGATCAGTGGAGCGCTCAGGACCGGCCCCCGGACGCGACCTACGTCGTAGCTAACGCCCCATTGGCCGTCCCCGATGAACTGGCACAGCGGATTCATATCCTGCGACCCGGCACCAACCTCGGGTTCGGCGGTGGAGTCAATCTGGCTGCGGATGCCGCTGCCGCGGATGCTCACACCCACCTGTTAATCTCCAACCTCGACATCGAGATCCTTAGTACTACAGTGCTCGCCAAGCTACTGGATGGGCTCAACAAGACACCTGAGGCGGCCTTCGCGAGTCCTGGGATCGTAATGGGCCCAGATCGCGGCCTGATCTGGTACCGGGGTGGGCGGGTGCTTCGCCCGGCGTGGATCAGCCGCCACCCGGGCATTGGACGACGATGGGCTAGACCCTCACTGGGCCTAGTACGGACCGGCTTCTTCTCTGGCTGCTGCGCCCTGATCGACCTCCCCCGCTTCCGGGCTATGGGAGGTTTTGACGAGACGCTGTTCATGTACTACGAGGAAGTTGAGGTCGCCGAGCGGGCGGCCACGCGCGGCTGGTACTCGCTGTTGGTCGATGAGCCCTTAGTGTTCCATGCCAAACCCGGGCGCGGCTTCAACCCCAATGAGGCGTACTGGCACGCGCGGAACTGCGCCCTCCTGCTGGACCGGCACGAGCGGGGCGTTCGCCACTCCGTGGGACGGATCATCCAGTGGGCGGCCACCCCCCTTCAGATGCGCCGCTGCGCCACCTCGACGATACGCGCCGCGTATCTGGCGGGACTCCGCCGGCAGCCGCCACCGGCGGGCATCGTCGGACCCCTGAAGGCTGGATAACGGGATCGTCTGCGCAGATGCTTCCGGAGTTCCGCAGCTGGAAGTGAAACGTGTATCTATGGGTGAAGTGGGCGGGGCGGGGGGTCAGGAGACCGGGGTGGGGAGGTTGAGGCTGGCGTAGCGGGCGGGCTCAGGGACGCCGCAGGACCTGAAGATGGCCGCTTGGTGGGGGGTCAAGGTGGTGAGCTGCCGAGCGGAGCTGGCGGGGCCTTTGAACTCCACCAGGTGCATCTTCTCCAGCTCCCAGCGTAGGTTGTGCCAGGTGTCGTGGGTGGCGTTCTCGGCCAGCCGGATCAGCAGGAGGGCCAGCCAGCAGAGCACCGCGTGGGCCCGGATGCGGCTCTCTTTGCGGTGGTAGACGGGGCGGAGGTCGAGGCGGGTCTTGAGGTCGCGCCAGCCCCGTTCCACCTGCAGGAGCTGCCGGTAGCCCAAGGCCAGATCCTCGGCGCTCAAGGTGGGGTCCGAGCTACGCAGGAGGTACTTGCCGTCGAGTTGCTGGTCGCGGGACACCTTGGCCCGGTCGATCCGCAGCAGCCCTTTGCGGGTCTGGCGCAGGAACCGTGCCATCCCTGGCTTCTTGCGCAGCTGCCCCAGCAGCTCGGAGCGCTTGCTCGGCGTCAGCTGATCGCTCTGGGCGATCAACTCCTCCAACTGCTGGAGGAGGCGCTGGCGGAGCGCTGAGTCCCGAACGGCCTCCTCGGGGTTGCGGCAGATCACGAACCGGTCCCGCATGGTGCCTTGGTCCAGCATCTGCGCATTCCGGTGAAAACGACCGGCTGTTCCGGTTGAAAGCGGCCACCGATTCCGGAGCAAAGCGACCGGGGGTGGGAGGGGGTGGTGCCACGAGTGTTCAGTTGTGAGCGGGACGGTACCGGAGGTCCCCGCGGTCGTCCTGGGCGAAGCCTACCTCGCAGTAGTGGTGGCGGTGGTGATGTGGGCAGGCCGAAGGGCTGTCCAAAGCGGCGCCGACCGCGGCCAAGGTCGAAGCCCGGACAGCGTCGGCGGCAGATCCCACAGCGGTCACGATCTCGCCACCCCACCCGTACCCAGACCACCAGGGTGTTGGTTGGCAGCTCCAGCTCCACCCCCTCGACTACCGCCCCGCACAGACCCAGCCCCCTCGCCCATACTCGTGTCTGGCGCATCGCTCGACGACCTCCTGCCGATCTCGGTCGTTGACATGCAGAGATCGTAGGGATCG
>JAKAWF010000164.1 GCA_021817025.1 bacterium | reverse complement strand
ACGTCGCGGTCGATTTCATAGCCTAGGTGAGCCTGGCCCGCCTTTCCCATTCCGATCTTGACCCCTTGGTAGCCGAGCTCTTGTACATAGCGGCTGTGGCGCTCGGCCTCCTCCTCCAGGGACGGGTGAAAGGCATGGGTGGACGCGATCACGGGTAGGGAATCCCGTACGGCGCCGCCGAGCAACTTGACCAGTGGCTGCTCAAGTAGCTTCCCCTTGAGGTCCCAGAGAGCGATGTCGATCGCCGAGATGGCAAACGACGCGATGCCACCCCGGTATCCGTACCACCAGGTGGCGCGCTTGAGGTCGCGCCAGATCGCGACGTTCGCCATCGGGTCTCGCCCCACTAGCTGGTCGCCAAGATCCCGGATCAACTGGCTACTGGCGATGGCAGCAGCCTCGAACTGAGCGATCGCCTCACCCCAGCCGCAGGTCCCGTCGTCCGCTCGGACGCGGCAGAAGGTGAGATAGCGCAGTGACCCGTTGTCGTTGGGCTCGGGGTACCGGACGGTGTAGGGATGGACCTCCACAATCTTCATGGGCGCTCTCCACTCGGAACCAGGCTGCCGGGCAGGGTCGACCTCACCGGGCAGTCTCTGCGGGCCGGGGCCAGGCGCGCTCCCCTGGGAACCCTGCGCCCCGGCAATTGAACCAAGCCCTAGGGGGCAAGGGGGATGCCGAGGCGGGCTGCGCTGGTCGGTGCCAGGAGATGGCTTGTGGCCGCGGTAAACTGGTGCTTTCGGGGGAGGTTTCCATTTGGGAGTCTCGGGTTCCAGAGATCGAATCCACGCCGTAGACATGCGCGCCGTGGCCCAGAAGGCCGGGGTTGCACTGTCCTCGGTGTCCCGGGTTCTGAACCACCACCCCGACGTGAGCCCGGACATGCGACGCCGGGTCATGGCGGCTGCTGACATGCTCGGCTACGAGCCCGACCTGCTGGCCCAGAGCCTGCGGCGCGGGCACACCAAGCTGGTCGGCTTCGTGGTCCGGGACATCTCGAACCCCTTCTTTGCCGACATAGTGCGGGGAGCAGAAGACCGCCTGCGCCAGGACGGGTACGCGATCCTCCTCACCAACTCCGAGAGCGACCCCGAGTTGGACGCGGTGCATATCCATCTCCTGAACCGGCGCCGAGTTGACGGGCTGATGGTGTCGGTCGCCTCTGAGGCGCATCCTGCCACTCTGCGAGCTCTGGAGGCGGCTCGCAGCCCGATCGTGCTCCTTGACCGAGAGGTCCCGGGGTTGACGGCGGCGGCGGTGGTCTGCGACCACGCATCCGGCGTTCAGAAGGCGGTCACTGCGCTCATCGAGTTGGGCCACCGCCGAATCGGGATGGTGCTGGGGATGGAGAGCCTGCGACCAACGCGAGACCGGGTGACCGGCTACCTCGCCGCCCATCGGGCGGCGGGCGTGCCCGTCGACGCGGCGCTGATCTGCTACGGCAGCTACGAGGAGGACAGCGCCGCGGCGCTGACCCGACAGCTGCTCGACATGGAGGAGCGGCCAACAGCCCTGATCGCTGGGGGCGCTCAGCTCCTCACCGGCGTGGTCTTGACCCTGCGGACGCAGGGCGTGCGAGTGGGGCGGGACGTGGCCTTGGTGGCGTGCGACCAGACGTCCTGGCTGGAACTGGTGGAGCCGTCCTTGGCCGTGGTGGCCGCCGACCCCCGGCAGGTTGGCGTCGCGGCCGCAGAAGTGCTCCTGGAGATGCTGCTCCACGGGGCGGCGCCTCGGCAGGTCGTGATCCCCACCGTCTTCATCCCGCGAGAATCCCTGACTCCCCCTATCCGGCTGGCCAGCTGACGGACCCGCCCGGGGCCCCAGCGGCATAGGATCGACAGGTTGGGTCACCGGGGTTCCTGTCAGTTGCGGTCAGCCCGGTACCGGGCTACGAAGGCCGGATCCAGCTGGAGGCCCCAGCCGGGCTCGTCGGGGACCGGATACAGCCCCTGGGCGAGCGGTCGGCGGTTGCCGATCATGTTCCAGAAGATCGGGTCACGCTCGGGCAGAAACCCCTCGACCACGGTGCCGTGGCTGAGAGCCGCCAGCAGCTGGGCGGAGATCTGCGGCTCCTCATGGTGCGCCATCCGGACCCCGAAGAGGGCCGCGAGTCCCGCGACCCGTCGCCACTGAGTCGGCCCGCCACTCCACGAGGCGTCGAAGTTGCAGTAGTCTATAGAGCCGCCGCTGATCAGGCTGCGCACCCCCATAGGAGTAGTCTCACTCTGACCGGCGGTGATCGGGATTCCGGTCATGAGGCGCAAGTCGCGCATCCAGGCGTGGTCCTGCTGCCAGTGGCATGGCTCCTCAAACCACAAGAGGTTGCAGTCTGCCACCAGCTGAGCAAAGCGCACGGCCTGACGCAGGTCGTATCCCTGGTTGGCGTCCGCCGAGATGAGAAAGCTGTCCCCGACCTCGCGGCGGAGGCGGTGAACGCGGTCGGCGTCCACCTCCGGAGTGCGGCCCCCGACCTTGAATTTACACCCGCCCAGGCCCAGCTCCAGGTACCGTTGCGCCTCCTTCTCCACCGCCTGGGGGTCGTCGGAGTAGTAACCGGCGATCGCCATGAATGGCAGCTGGTCGCTGTAGCCGCCCCAAATGGTGGACAGGGGTAGTCCCAGCGTCTTGCCCAGCAGGTCCCAGAGAGCGCTGTCCACGCAGGCGATGGCCTGCAGGGCCAGGGTCCGGTCTCGCAGGATGTCAAGGGTGCTGGGCAGCATCGCCTCCCAGCATCGCTCCAGACTGAGGCCGTCCAGGCCCAGAAGCCGGGGACAGAGTTCGTTCTCGATGATGGCCACCACCTGGGTCTGCTCTTCGTCTGCGTCGCCGTTGTAGGCCTCACCTACCCGGCCATCGTCGGTGTGCACTCGGGTGATGATGGTGCAGCGGTTCCGCATGGAGTAGTTGCTGCCCCTGAAGACGGTTGCCAGGGGGACGCGGACGGGGATGACTTCGATGCGGGCGATCTTGGCTGGCACCCGAGTCATGGCAGCTCCACCTCATAGTCGAAGGGTTGATACGGCAGGGAGCGGCTGGTAACGATTCCCAATCGGCCGTCACCTTAGCAAACCCAGTTCGCCGCTGCAAAGTTGCGGTCGCTCGCGATCTCGGGGCGGGCACGGCGGATGACCTGGGGCTTACCCACCGTGCCGGAGGCCGGGGCTCAATCGCCCCGGCTTCGGCCCACATTGCGGCCGTTGCCGCCGCGCTCCCCGCAGCGAGGAGGCAGATGGGTCACGGTCGCGAGACGAGACCCCGGCCTCCAACGCAGCAGGCATAGCTGCTAAAGTGTCGCTGCAAACGTTACCAGCAGGCGAATCCGGCCGAACGGCCCCATCTATGCACCGTTGTCTGGGCATCAACTCGAGTCAGGGGTGCGCAGTGGGTTGGGTTTTGTGCGGGATTGAGATCGGTGACCATGCCTCGATTGGAGGAAGGAGTTGGGCAAGCGCATAGCCGTCATCCCGGGCGATGGCGTCGGGCGCGAGGTCATCCCGGTCGGGCTCAGGGTCGTGGAAGCGGTTTCCGGCGAGGTCGGCGGCGACGAGTTCCCTTGGGGCTGCAACTTCTACGAGCGCACCGGGCGGATGATGCCAGAGGATGCGATCGAGCGCCTGCGAACGTTCGACGCCATCTACCTGGGGGCGGTGGGGTGGCCCACGGTCCCAGACCACGTCAGCCTGTGGGGGCTGCTGCTTCCGATCCGGCAGCAGCTTGACCTGTCCGTCAACGTCCGGCCGGTGCGGCTCCTGCCCGGGATCCGGTCACCGCTGCTGAAGGGCGACCCCCAGACGGTGGATATGCTGTTCGTGCGGGAGAACACCGAAGGGGAGTACTCGGGGGCCGGGGGCCGGGTGCATTCCGGGAGCCCCGAGGAGGTTGCGGTGGAGACCTCGGTATTCTCCTACCGGGCCACGGTCAAGGCCGCCCGCTACGCCTACCGGCTCGCCAGCGAGCGCCGGGGCAGGGTGATCAACGTCACCAAGTCCAACGCGAGCCGCCACGCCTACGTGTTCTGGGACGAGGTGGTTGAAGGGCTTGCCCCGGAGTTCCCCGGGGTCCAAGTGGAGCGCGAACTGGTCGACGCCATGGCAGCCCGCATGGTCAGCCACCCGGAGTCGATCGACGTGGCGGTCGGCTCCAACCTGTTTGGAGACATCCTCACCGATCTCGGCGCCGCGATCCAGGGAGGGATGGGAGTGGCTGCCAGCGCGAACCTCAACCTGGAGGGTGACCAGCCTTCACTGTTCGAACCCGTCCATGGGTCGGCACCGGACATCGCGGGCAAGGGGACCGCCAACCCGATCGGGGCCATCCTCACCGGGGCCTTGATGCTGAGGCAGCTCGGGGATGAGGAGGCTGCCGCGCGGATCGAGGCCGCGGTGGGGGATGTGACGGCGCAGGGACTGACTCTCACCCGGGATCTCGGCGGCCAGGCCTCCACTGAGGAGGTCGGCGAGGCAGTCATCCAAGCGGCCAGGAGAGTCCCGTCACGATCTGAGCTGCCCTTGAGACGGACAGTGCCGGGAGACAAGCGAGGGCGTACATGAGCGAGATCCGGATGCCGAAGCTATCCGACACCATGGAGGAGGGGACCATCCTCCAATGGATCAAGAGCGAGGGAGACGAGGTCCACCGGGGGGAGATCATCGCCGAAGTCGCTAGCGACAAGGCCAGCTTCGAGCTGGAGGCTGATGGCGACGGAACCCTGCACCTGCTAGCCGAGAAGGGCAGCGCCCACCCCATCGGCGCCCCGATCGCGCAGATCGTAGCCCCCGGAGAAACTGCGACGGAGCTCCCCGCACCTCCGGCGGTGGCGCCTCCCACGGACAGCTCGGACCCGGAAGGCCAGGGATCCGGGCCGGACCTGGGATCGGAGGGAGCGGCGCAACCGGCCCGGGCCCGGGTCTCCCCCCTGGCCCGGAAGCTGGCTCAGCAGCTCGGGGTGGACCCGAGATCAGTCGTAGGGTCGGGCCCCGGTGGGTTGGTGGTGAGAGAGGATATCCTGACCGCCAGCGCGGCTGCCGGCACTACCGCGGGGACGGCAGCTGGCGTGGCAGACCCGACCCGGATGCAGCTGGCCATCGCTCGGCGGATGGTAGCCGCCAAGGCCCCAGTGCCGCACTTCTACGTCGGAGCTACGGTGCGCATGGAGGCCGCGCTGCGCACCGTTGCCGCGCTGCGGAGCGGCCCTTCCGCCGAGGCGACCGTGAGCCACCTCGTGGTCAAGGCCACCGCTCTCGCGGTGGCCCAGCATCCAGACCTGAACCGCTCGTGGGTCGATGAGCGGTTCCACTCCCATGAGCGGGTAAACATAGCCCTGGCGGTAGCCCTAGATGGCGGGCTGGTGGCGCCAGTGGTTCGGGACGCAGACCGCAAGTCGGTGCCGGAGCTGGCTGCGGAGATCCGGCAGCTCGTGCAGAGGGCTCGCCAAAGTGCACTGCGGGAGAGTGAGTTGAACGGCGCGGGGCTAACCATCTCCAACCTAGGCATGTACGGAGTGGACGACTTCACGGCCATCGTGAGCCCTCCAGAGTCCGCGGTCCTGGCGGTGGGCGCGGTGCAGGAGCGCCCCGTGGTGGCCGGGGGGAAGCTGGAGGTCGGACAGGTGATGCGCCTCAACCTATCCTGCGACCATCGGGTCGTCTACGGGGCCGAGGCCGCCTCGTTCCTGGCTGAGCTGCGGACTCTTTTGGAACACCCTGACGAGTGGGCGGTCGATTGAAGCTGTCCCAGAGCGCGGCCCCGAGCGGCGAGCGGCGCTGCTCGGGGCCGCCGGTGTGCGGGGCGGCGCCCACTCCGGGATAGACTTGGGCACTTCCCCCCTCAGCCTCACCGAGCGGTGGGTGTCGGCCCTGTTGGAGGGCACTCGCGCACCCGTCCCGATGGAGGAGGAGCGGGTGCTAGTGCGCCAGCTCCTCGACTTCTTCGTCTGCACCCTGGGAGGGGGTGTCCAGTCCGCTCTGGCCAGCACTCGGCGCCAGTTCCGGATGCCGACCGGCCGCCTCCACCCATCGGAAGAGTTCACGGCCACCTTGGCCGAGGGGCTGGCCGTCGCAGCTCACCGCCGGGACCGGGATGACCTCCACTGGCCAACCCTTACTCACCCCGGGGGAGTCATATGGCCGACCGTGCTGGCCATCGGAGCTGAGCGCGATGCCAGCGGTCGGCAGGGCCTGGCAGCTGCACGTCTCGGCTACCAGGCGATGATCAGCCTGGCCCTGGCACTCGGTCCTTCGCACCGCGAACGCTGGCACGCCACCACCACCGCCGGCACCGTCGGCGCAGGCTTGGCGGCCGCGTGGCTGATGAGCGAGGCCCCGGACCTGGCGACCCGGGCGGCCGGCAACGCCATCTCGGTGATGGGCGGCTCGGCAATGTTCCTCCGGGAGCACAGCCAGACCGGTCTTCTGCACCGGGCGCATGCCGTGCTGAGTGGGATCCGGGCCGCCCGCTTTGCCGAACGGGGGTTCTCGTCCACGCTCGGGGGGCTGGAGACGGAAGGGGGAGCGCTGACCACTTTTAGCCGCGCGGCCCGTCCAGAGTTCCTGGAGGAACCGTGGCAGGCTCCCTGGTGGCGCCAGGTGGCATGTCGCTGCCATCCCGCCAGCGGCTACGCGCAGACCGCGATCCAGGCCACCCTGGGCCTGCTCCCGGTAGATGTTGCCGACGTCTCCAGGATCGTCGTCGAAGTGCCCGCGCAATTCCTCCGGGTGACGACCCCCGGTGTGCCGGTCTCCGACGACCAGGCCTGGTGGAGCATTCCGTACTCGGTGGCAAGTTGCCTGGTTCTCAGTCGCCCCGGCATGCCCTCCGTGGCCGATGCCTCCGGCGCCGCGGCGGTCGCCCTGATGCGCCGCACCGAGGTGGTCCCCCGCCCGTCGCAGGCCCCCGGTGACATCACGGCCAGAGTCACCCTCGAGCTCAGGACTGGCCACACTTTGAGGTCGGAGGCCTCCAACCACCTCGGCCACACCGATCGGCCCCCGGACTTTGAAGACCTGGCTGTGAAGTGGGCGCAGATGCGCCCGGACGTCGGGGCTGATAGCCTCGCTGGCCTGAAGGGCCTGTCTCGCTCGGCGGCCGCCTGGTCGGTCCGGCGATGGGTGCGCAGCCTGGGCCGGCTGGCGGGCCCTCCCTTGGCCAGCCCGGGACCAGGCGGCGGCGGGGCTGTTGCGCAGAGCGCTTCCCTTCGCTCTGACCTTGGAGCCTGACATCAGGGGCCAGCACCCTGGTGCCGTGG
>JAKAWF010000163.1 GCA_021817025.1 bacterium | reverse complement strand
AGCGGGCCGTACACGATGTACGAGTGGCCGGTGATCCACCCTATGTCGGCGAAGCACCAGTAGGTGTCTTCGGGATGGATGTCCTGGTAGTACTTGGAAGTGCCGGTGACGTAGGCGAGGTAGCCTCCGGTGCTGTGTTGCGCCCCCTTGGGCCGGCCGGTCGTGCCGCTGGTGTACATCAGGAACAAGGGCGCCTCGGCGGGCATCGAAACCGGCTCGACCACTGCGCCCCGGTAGCGGGGAAGCAGCTGATCGATGAAGAAGTCTCGTCCCTCCACCATCAGGCTCTTGGATGCGTACTGTCCAGGATGGCGGCGCCAGACCAGCACCTTGTCGACTTCCTGGCCCTCCTGGCGGGCTCGATCAAGCGCCTGGTCGGCCTTCACCTTGTGGTCGCCCAGCTCGCCGTTGCGGTAGTACCCATCCATGGTGATCAGGATCCGGCTGCCGGAGTCCGCGATCCTATCTCCACAGGCAGCACCACTGAAGCCGCCGAAGACCTCTGAGTGAATCACCCCGAGGCGAGCCAGTGCCAGCATGGTCACGGGTAGCTCTGGGGTCATCGGCAGGTGGAGGGTGACCCGGTCACCGGTCCTGACCCCAGCGAAGTCCCGTAGCAGGGCGGCCAGCTCATTCACCTGCCGGTACAGCTCCTGATAGGTGATGGCGCGAGTCTCCTCCGCCTCCGGCTCCGGGACCCAGATGATGGCTGCCTTGTTGCGCATGGTCGGGAGGTGCCGGTCCACGCAGTTGTAGCAAGCGTTGAGTTTGCCGCCCACGAACCACTTCCAGAAGGGCGGGTTGCTGGTGTCAAGGGTGGTGTGCCAGTAGGAGTCCCAGGTCAGGAGGTCGGCGTACTCCTTGAAACACTCGGGGAAGCGCTCCTCTTTGAACCTTTCCAGGATCGCCGGGTCAGCCGCGTTGGCCTGCCCGATGAACCGGGCAGGAGGCTGGATGTACTCCTCCTCCCGCCAGTGGACCGCGATCTGAGCCTCTGATACCTGAGCCGAGTCATCTGCCACTGCCATGGTGCCCCTCCGGCGCGAACGCCTACTTCCCCTTATGAGCGGTAAGTATATTCAACGTTCCAGTTGGCTGTCGAGGAGCGCCGCGCTCGGCAAGCTCCCTCCTCATCTTGGAACCCGTCGTGGTAGACGGACCGGGCGGGTCCGCGGGCGCTGGAGGAAGACCGTAGACCAGGGTCTCCCCGACGCACGCTGCACCTGCGGTTGGGACGTGCGGGCTCAGGTGCCCACGATGATCGAGGTGCAGCACAGGGATGCCACGCACCAGCACCAGATAATCCGCAAGGAGACGCCGATGACAGCGCCACCACAGAGTTTCGGCGCACATGACCGCCGTTGTCCGGTGTCTCGCTCCCTCGACCAGCCGATCCACCGACGCGAGGAAAGTCGGGGTCTCCATGTAGTCGGCGTAGGAGCGGAAGGCTGGGTGGCGGAGACCGAGGTGGGCTGAGTCGGGCTTGCCCCGCCGAAATCCGCCGAGACCGGGCTCCCAGCGGTAGCCTACCCCGGCGAGTGGCAACCACTCCTCGAGGGGTTCGCGACTGAATTGTGGGTTGTGGCGGCTCCCGGGGACGCTGCGGATGTCAACCACGGCCTGCACCCGAGCCTCCTCCAACAGTTTGAGGAACTCGGACTCCGTGGCGGTTCCGTGGCCCACGGTCAGCAGCGAGGGTGAAGCATGGGCGGCGCCTTCCACAAAGGAGGGCTCACCCCGGTATGTCGCGACCATCCCCTGATCCCGCGGGGCTCAATCGGTACCTCTACCACTAACGCGCCTTACCTCGTAGGCGTCCAGATACTCCATGACCCGGGCGACCTCCTCGATAAGGGCAGGCTCGAAGCCTGCCCTTTCCAGTAGGTGGAAACCCAGCTCCATGCCCGAGCTGATCCCCGCTGCAGTCACGATCCTCCCGGCGTCCACGACCCGATCCCGGCTGATCAGGGCCCGGGGAGCCAGGCTCGCCAGCCGGTCGATCGGGACCATGCCCCGCTGACTGAGCTCCTGGGGGTCACCCTCCTTCCGGGCGGTGGCGGCGAGTCCGTCGAGCAGGCCCATCTGGGCGTAGACCCACGGCCCCGTGCACAGAGCGGCCAGGATGGTGGTCTCCGGCAGGGCTCGGATGTACTGGTGCAGCCTGCGGTTGTACATCTCCTGGCGCGTACCGGCCCCGCCAGGGATGAGGAAGGCGTCCATCGCGGGGTCATCGGCAAAGCAGTAGTTGGGCAGCACGGTGAACCCTGCTTGAGCCACCACCGGGCGCATCGACTCGGCGATGAGGAACACGTCCAGGCTCGGCTCCCATCGCCGGGCCACCGAGAAGACCCCGAACGGCGCGGTGAAGTCGACGATTTGCGCGTCTCGAAGACATAGATGCCGAGCCGGAAGCCCCGGGGGTCTTTGTGACCCATTGGTCGGTCCTGTCCCGGTTGGGATCCCCGGACCCGTCCTGCATCCAGTGGTCGACCTCGTGCCACGGTCCTCACGGCTCCGGCAACGCAAGTCGCCCGCACAGGCTGAGGAACTCCCGGCGCAGGCCAGGGTCCTGGTCGTAGCTCCCCCGCCAGAACGTAGTCTTAGTGCTCGACTGCAGTTCGCGGACCCCTCTCATCTGCGTGCACATGTGGGTGCCGTCGAGGTACACCGCCACCCCATGGGCGTGAAGCGTCGTGTCAAGGAAGTCGACGATTTCCTGGCCCAGGCGCTCCTGGACCGTGAAACGACGCGCATAAAGGCGGACCACCCGGGTCAGCTTGGAGAGCCCGATGATGTCCTCGTGGGCGATGTAACCCACGTGCGCCCGCCCGAAGAAGGGCAGGGCGTGATGCTCGCAGAGCGAGAAGTAGGGGATCGGCCCCTCCACCACCTGGGCGATGCGACAGTCAGGTTCACCCCGGCACTCGGTCGGGAAGGTGGTGATCAGCTTCGGATCCCCCTCATACCCACTGGTGGCGTCGGTGATCGCGGCCAGGAACCGCTCCGGGGTGCGCCGGGTCCCAGGTCGGTCTGGGGGCAACCCGAGGGCCTCGAAAATCTCGGCGAGGTAACCGTGGAAGCGTTCCTTCTGGGATGGGGTCAGCCGCGCTCGACGGGGACCCTTTGACTCCGATGGGCCCGGCGGGCCGACCGGCTCAGGCGGCCGTGCCATCTGCTCGGTCTCCGACTTGAGTCTCCAGGCTGAAGGTACAGCCTCCCAGTTCGCAATGGGAGGGGCTGACGCGGCCGCGGAGCGGGCTGGCGTCGAGCACTCCCTCGATCAGCCCAGCGTGTAGCGTCGGCACCAGGGCCCGCTCGGCCGCGCAGGCGTCTCTAAATGCACACCGTTCGACCACTACCCGTCCTGGCGGGTCCAGATGGAGCTGGTCACCGAGGGTGCAGAGGGGCTCGAGCCAGCCAGCCGAGGCCTCCGGGCCCGGTGCCAGCGATCTTCCAAGCCGCACTGCGCTTGCTCGGACGGCCGCCTGGCCCCGAGTTCCCCACTCTCCGAGCGCCTCAGAGAGCAGGCGCAGAACGGTGAGCAGACCGTGAGCTGGAGGTTCGGCTGGAGGCGGCTCTGGGGCCAGACGGTAGGTCTTCGCAGGTCTTCCTCGCGTGCCCCGGCGAAGTCCAGTGACCAGATACCCCAGGGCCACGAGCCTCTCCAGGTGGGTGTAGGCCACTGAGCGGTGCACTCCGGCACCGGTCACCACCTGGTCGACCGTTCGTGCCTCCGGGTCGCAGTAGAAGGAGAAGAGGATCCCCCTGCGGGTGGGGTCCTGGAGCGCCAGGACCATCCGCTCAGTCGCCGCTCTGGACTCCACAGCGGTAGTATACTGCAATTACACAATATGAATGGTGTCAAAATGGTCAATGGGTCCGATAGCCCATCCCGGGCCGGCAGGTTTTCTCGTGGGTGAGCCGTGGTTCGACCGGTTGGTCCGGGGCCAGAGCTGGCTGGATCCGGTGGGGGGACGGGTCCAGGCCTCGGTCAAGACGGTCTTCACGGCGCTCGGCCCTCCAGGCGGCTACGTCCGCGACCTGCTGCATGGTTCCAAGGGGTTGGGCCATCCGCTGCATCCGGCGATCACGGACCTTCCGCTGGGTGCCTGGGCGGCGGGGGCGGTGCTGGACTACGCTGCGCACTTCGATCCGAGGTTGGGAACGCAAGCTGGCGATGTGGCCCTGGCCGTAGGCCTCGTGGCTGGGCTGGCGGCCGCGCTCACGGGCTTGACCGACTCCCAGGACACCTTCGGCCAGGAGTTGCGGGTCAACATGCTGCACGGGCTGACCATGGGAGGGGCGATCCTGTTGATGGCTGCCTCCTTGGGGCTGAGGTGGTGGTCCTCGTTCGCGTGGCATCCTCTGGCGCTGGGGCTGTCGACGGCTGGACTAGCGGTCGCCATGCTCGGCATGTACGCCGGGGGCCATCTGACCTTCGGCCTTGGGACCATGGTCAATCGGGAAGCGTTCCTGAGTGGCCCGACCAGCCTCACCCGCCTGGGCAGGAGCAGTGACTTTCCCGAGGGGCAGCTCCGCCGGGCCGATGCCGACGGGATGCAGGTGGTGGTGGCCCGGGTCGAGGGGCGGCTGTGCGCCGTAAGCGCCGTCTGTTCCCACGCGGGTGGGCCCCTGGACCAGGGGAGCCTCGCCGGGAGGGTGGTCACCTGCCCATGGCATGGTTCGCAGTTTGACCTGAAGGACGGGAGGGTGCTGCGCGGACCTGCCACCTTCCCCCAACCGTGTTTCGTCGTTTCTGAGCAGGACGGGATTGTCGAGGCGCGGCTCGCCCACCCCGTGCCGTAGGCGGCGAAGGAGGTCTTCAGATGACTGAAGGTGTGCAGCAACCTGACCAGACGAGATCCGCGGAGGTGGCGGTCGACCAAGGGATGCGACGCTGGTATGAGTCCTGCCCCTGCTGTCTTAGTGCTGCCTACCCCAACGTGAAGCGTGTGCTTGATCTTGAGCGATCGGCGGTTCGGGAGCGGACAGATGGCCAGCGCTAGTACTGCGCCGGCAGGCAACGCGGTCCAGACGCTGGACTGGGTCCTAGCCGTCGGCCAGTCGCTGTGGCTGGACAATCTCAACCGAACGGAACTTCGAAACGGGGCGCTGGCTGGGTGGGTGCGGGATCTCGGGCTCAGCGGCCTGACATCCAACCCCTCGATCCTGGCTCGGGCCCTCACTGAGGGCAAGGCGCACGACGACTCCCTGGTGAACTTCCTGCGGCGACAGGTCGCCGACCCTCAGGAGCTCGTCTACTCGGTGGCGTTGGAAGACCTGCTCGGTGCTGCGGGCTTGTTCCTCCCGATCCATCAGCGAAGCGGGGGCGGAGACGGGTACGTCTCTTTGGAGATTCCTCCCGATCTCAGCCACGACTACGACAGGACGCTGGCCTGGGGCCGGCGACTCTTCGAGCAGGCCGGGATCCCGAACCTCCTTATCAAGGTGCCGGGCACCAGCATCGGACTGGCGGCGGCCGAGGAGCTGATGGCGGGCGGGGTCGGGGTGAACCTGACCCTCCTGTTCTCGGAGCGGCACTACCTGCAGGCCGCGGACGTCTATCTGCGGGCCCTGGAGAGACGTCGGGCCGCGGGCCTCTCGTTGGACGTGCCCTCGGTGGCTTCCGTCTTCGTCTCGCGGTGGGATGCTGCGGCCGACCCCGAGCTCCCCGAGCGGCTCCAACACCAGCTGGGCCTGGCCGTCGCCCGCAGGGTCCTGGCCGCCTATCGAGCGACGCTCGCCAGCCGACGCTGGGCGGAGCTCGAGGCCTTGGGAGCTCTGCCCCAGCGGTTGCTGTGGGCTTCGACCTCAACCAAGGACGATCGGCTGCCGCCGACCTATTACGCCGCCGCGCTGGTGGCGAAAGGGACGATCGACACGATGCCGGAGGCGACACTGCTGGCGTTGGCCTCGGGGCCGAAGGGTGGACCCGTCAACGAAGACGTTTCTAAAGCAGGTGCGGTGATCAGTGAGGTGGAGGCCTGCGGGCTGGACATGCGCGCCCTCGGTGAGTCGCTGCAGGCCGAGGGAGTCGCGCGCTTCGCCCGAGATTGGAAGAATTTGCTGGCCGCAGTTGAGCAGAAGGTGGCGCAGCTGCGCTCGAGCCTCGCCGGATGACCGCGCGCCGACCGCCTGCCACACCGCCGGCTGCCCTGCCAGACAGCGGAAATGACGCCCAGACCCTGTCGCCGGAAGGCGCGGACGCTAAGTATGATGCCGGGGATCCCGCCTGTTGGGCGGGGCTCCTCTGCCTCGACTGCGGAGCGGTGCTCAGCGAGGGGCATCAGCGGGGATGCCCCAGGGGCGAGTCCCGATGAAGGGCGAGCGGGCCGCCAACGGCGCCAGCACCGTCGGCACGGCCGCGGCCGAGCGCACGATCCGGCTGGACTACTCTCGGGTGCTCCCGGGAGCAGTGGCAGCGATGGCCGGGCTGGAGAGCGTGGTGCACTCCTCGACGCTGGAGCCGGAGTTGCTGGAACTGGTGAAGGTGCGAGCGTCCCAAATCAACGGCTGCGGCTACTGCCTGGACATGCACACGAAGGACGCGGCCGCTTTGGGGGTCGAGCCCCAACGGCTGCACCTGGTGGCTGCCTGGCAGGAGGCACCCAACTACTCTCTTCGCGAGCGAGCCGCCCTGCGGTGGTGCGAGGCGCTGACGCTGCTGCCGGCATCGGGAGCTCCGGATTCGGCTTTCGAGGAGGCGGCGGCCAACTTCTCGCCGGAGGAGGTGGTCGCTCTCACCGTGGCCATTGTCGCCATCAACGGGTGGAATCGGCTGGCGGTGGGATTCCGCACCCCCGTGGGCAGCTACCATCGCAGGGGGTGAGCGATGCTGACTCTGCCAGGTACCGGGTTGGCCCGCCCCTGCGAGGTGGAAGCCTCCTCCTGGTGCTGGCGAATCACCGGCCCGGGGTCGGCCAGCACCCGCGCTGAACTGCCGGATGAGGCCCCATTCCGCCTCGACCTCACCGTCTGGGCCCTGAGACGCCGCGGGCATAACCAGGTCGACCAGTACGATGGCAGCTGGTACCGGCGGGTCCTGGCCGTCGACGGAGCTGCGATGGGAGTGGCGGTGCGCCAGCTCGGCCACGGGCTCGAAGTCTTCGTGCGGGGCGAACCCCGGGCGGTGACCCCGGAGGCCCTTCGCCTTGTGGCCCTCACGCTGGTGGACACCCTGGGGCTGAGCCAGGAGCTGTCCGGCTTCTACCTGGCGCCCAAGGAGCCCTGGCTGGAAGAGTTGGCCAGTC
>JAKAWF010000162.1 GCA_021817025.1 bacterium | reverse complement strand
GCGGTGCGCGTTCCACGGTGAGGCCAGAACCGATCCCGGCAACGGGAGAGGAACCCCGAGAAGGGGTGCCACTAGCAGTGGGCTTACTAGAGTTCACTGTGTGGCAACGGGTGTGGAAGGTGAGCCAAGAGGCAGACCTGGGCCGGGATGGACCATCCGAACGGAAGGCTCTGCCCTGCTTCCACTTGCGATCGCCTCCTTGGAAACCCAACCTGCGAGGAGCCCCCGGCGTGCCCATATGCCGCCCGGAAGCGCTCTGGCAGAGCAGCTCCCCAGTGGACCGCGCAGGCCCCGGTGCGCCTGTCCGCTCGTAGGAGCCGATCTCCTGGGTCGGCAGCAGACGGCGCTTCGCTCAGGCGGCCCGGCTACGGAGCACGGGCATCACGGCCGCTCTCGTTCCTGGTAGCATCGGCCCCGTCGTGGCGGGCAGGTCATCCAACCAGGGGAAGAGGCGGCGGCGACAGCGGGCTAGGGGTCTGCGTAGCAAGGTCACTGAGGAGCGGGAGATGCGGGCGCTCCTCGACTCGGTCAAGGCTGACTTCGAACTGCTCCAGGACCCCAAGGTCACCGCGCCGGTGGCCGCGGCTGCAGTTCGGCGTGTGTTCCACGACTCGCCCGCGTCGGTATCGCTCATGGAACTCATCCTGGCGGACCTCGACCCTGGCAGAGCGCGAGCGGTGGCGGCCGCCGGGCTGAGTGGCGAGACAGACCCCTCGAGCCTGCTGTTCGCGGCGGACGTGGCCATCCTGGTGGACCGGGATCCGGTCGCAGCCCGCGCCCACCTGGCCCGTGTCCCGGGGCTCATCGACCATCCCGTGGTGCGGGTGCGGCTGCCCTGGATCGCAGCCGAGGAGGGAAGGCTGGCGGACGCGGTCGAGGGCATCGAAAGCCACCTGCGAGCCAATCCTGAGGACTTCTCCGCTGGCCTCGCGCGCGGCCGATGGCTGGAGTGGCTGGCCGCCCTGGACCAGGCCCCGAAGACGGCCTGCCCATGCCGTTCTGGCCGCTCCTACAGGCGCTGCTGCCGGGAGCGCGCCCAGGCGCAGCTGGAGCGTTTCGTTGATCGAAAGTCGACCTATGAACTGCGTGGCGCAGTCCTCGAATACGCGCTCTCCCATCCCTCCTTGCGCGAGATCCTCGAGGAGGGCATAGCGGAGTGGGTTGAGGAGGGAGTGATGGCGGCCGAGGACGTGGACTGGTCGTCACTGGCCGACCGCTCGCCGGAATCGCAGTGGATGCGCCTGGCGGTCGAGCGCGCTTGGTCCCGCCCTGTTGGGGAGCGCGACGACCCCACGATCCTGCTCTCGTTCTGGGGCGATCCTCTGACCCCTCCGGAGCTGGCCAGGCGCAGTCGAGAGTGGGCCGATCATGCTGCGTTCGGCCTCTGGCAAGTGGAGCACTTGGGCGATCCCGGCACGATTGTGACCGAGTACCTCTCGGGCACCAGGCTATACGTGCAGATCCCCCCCGAGCAGCGTGGGCAGCTCAGAAAGTGGGCCGTCCTGCTGGGCTACTTCGTGCCCGTGGACGGAGTCTGGAGATCGGGGAGCGCCTTTGCCGTGCTGACACCGCGGGAGGGGCAGTTTCTGGCCAGCCACATCGTCGGCTTCGTGAGGAGCTTCGTCAGTCGCAAAGGCAATGGTCGTCTGTTCTACCTCTGGGCCCAGGGGATGGAGGAGGTACTGGCGTCCCACTCTTGGGTGCCGGGCCACACTGCGGCTCTGACGCCGCTTGATGCCCTGATCGGATCGGTGGAGACGATGATGTTCCCGGCGCTGGCGGCCAGGCTCAAGCAGCTGCGGGCAACCCTGCCTGCGATGACCAACACCGACGGCCAGCCCCTGGAGTGGATAGAGGCCACACTCAGCTTCTCAGATCCGCAGGCTGCCAAGCGGGCGCTCCTCGACCATCCCGACTTCGAGCAGGACGATGAAGACGAGTTCGACTGGGCGGGGCGCGAGATGTCCCCGGCCGAGTACCAGCAGGCGCTGGCGACAATGCGCCACGAAGGGATCGAGCCCGATCCGCGCTCGCAGTCGGGGTGCTACAGCCGGGGCACTCTCACCTTCCAGGCGGATGGAGCTGCGGTCCAGGTCAACTCCAGGGCCAGGTTGGAAAGCCTGCTCGCGCTGCTGCGCGACCTGGGGACACCTGCCTCTGTGGTCTCGGAATCCATCACCGATGTCGGGGCGGAGTTGGAACAGCGCCATCGCTGGCTCTCCAGCGAAGCTCCCGGTGGCCACGATCCCGAGGCGGATCGAGCCTGGCTCCGAGCGCTGCCCGACCAGCCCATACCGGCCCTGAACAACCTGACCCCTCGCCAGGCCGCCACCCGTCCGGAACTCGAGGATGCTCTCGAGGTGTTCCTGCGCGAGATCGAGTACCAGGCCCAACTCGATGGCCGCAGCGAAGATCCCACGGGGTTGAGGGCGCTCCTGGCAAGGACCTAGCATCCGCCCCGGTCGGCGCGGGCACCGGAGCACTGGGGTCGACTGACGGGCGAGCCCTGACCAATGCCGCCGCGCCCGGCGTGCTGGGCCCAGGCACAGCAGTGGCGCGCACACACCGGCGCTGACCTGAGCAGGTGGCCACAAGTTCTGGCCTCGATCTGGAGGGGAGGGGCCCCGGGGTGGAGGCGTCTCTCCGACTGCGAAGACTGAGAGGGTGGCGTGCGGTTGTTCTCATGGGTGATGTCTGCGCAGGCTTCACCACGGCGTCGCGGGCCCAACCAACGGCCACCCTGGCATGGGAACCGGGCCGAACCGGTCGCGGTCATCCGCCTCCCCTTGGACCTGTCGGACCCGCACCTGCGCCGCCGGGTGGAGCAGCTGTTCCAGGCGGTGTTCTCGGTGCGCCGGACCCTGCAAGGGCAGGCTGGCCGCCGCTGCCGGGCCTACTGGTCGGACACCCACGAGCGCCAGGTGCAAGGAGCCGGAGCGGGGCGCGAGCGGCTGGGTCTCAGCAGGGCCGGTCTGGAAAGGGCGGGGTACGCCCAGGTGGAGCGCTCGCACCACCTGGGCCACCATCTGACCAAAGCCCTGGTCATGCATACCGCCGACCAGGTCTGGGAGGGTGCCTCCCGGCATCTCTTCTTGGACGCCAGCGGCCAGCGCGCGGGAGCTCCCCATCCGGGGCGATGGTGGGACTTCCAGACGATCCCCGGCCGGGCGCGCTCGCATACGGCCCAGCGCAAGTGGGAGACCTTCCGGCTGGTGGGCACTCTGCAAGGTCATCTGGGCCGCTACCGCGCCCCCACCCTTCCCGCTGGCGCCACCGTGGCCGATGCCCTCTGGTGGGCAGGGGGTGAGTCGGTGCTGCGGCAGCCCCGCCATCTGCGGCCACCCGCCCCACCTGCCTCCGGGAGCTGGTGGGATCACCGGGGTGCCCTGGCGGTGGTCTTCGGTGGTGGCCCGGCCTCCCATGCTGGGGATGTGCCGGTGCGACCGCCGCAGGGCGCCGGGAGCTGGGCGCACACCGCCCACCACCTGGGGGACGAGTCGCACAAGGTCGACCTGGTGCGGTCCCGTTACCCCGGAGTCCCTGGAGGATTGCGGTCCGAGGCCCACCTGCTGGTGCTGAAGGCGCCGTACCTCTCTGCGGCCACTCGGCAACGGCGGGCCAAGGCGGCCGGGCTGGAGCGCCGGGCAGGGGTCGATGTGAACGTCTCGAGGGTGGCGGTGGTCTCGATGGATCCCCAGCTGAGCGAGGTCTGTGCCTCCACCATCGGCATCGACCACCAAGAGCGGGCCAGGCTGGCGGCAGAGCAGCGGCGGACCAGACGGCGGGCCAAGGCGCTGGAACGCTCGCGGCGCTGCGGCAACGCAGGCGGGGCTGCCCGCGGTCACCGTCAAGCTGCCCTGTGGTCCCCGGCTGACCACAGCCGCCGGGCGTCCCCTCCAGGCGTACCGCCGGGACCAGCTCTCCTCCCCCTACCGGCGCCAGCTTGGTCGCGGAAGAGGGCGACATGAGACTGTGGGTGCGCCGCTGGGGGCGCGGCATGCTGGCCTTCACCCCCGGCAGGCTGGTGGCGGCGATTGGCGCCGAGGCCGTCGCCGCCCTCAGCTCGGGCACCGGCCCGCTCAAGGCCTCCACCCGCCCCACCGCCATGTCGCAACCCTGCCCCTGCGGGACCCGGGTGCCCAAGACCCTGGCCGAGCGCACCCACCGCTGCCCCAGCTGTGGTCTGGTCGGTGACCGCGGCCTGGTGGCGGCCGCTCTGGCAGCCTTCGTGACCTTTGGCGATCCCCTGGACCCGGGCACGGCCCGGGTCGACTACCAAGCCGCCAGGCTCGCCCTGGCCCAGATCCCAGGGCTGCAAGCAGCCCTGGCCGAGTCAAGTGCCGCTCCGCTCGCCCGTCACCGCCCACTTCGCGACGGCGGGCACGGGCCAGCAGGCGCCGGGCGGCTCGGCGAAGTGCCGGGTCGGCACCGCCGACCATGCCGGATGAGCTCCCAACGGCTCTCGCCCGAGGGGACCAAGCCGGGGCATCGGTGGTGCCTGCCGGACCTGACCAGCGTCTTGTCTACGGACAGAACTCATGGCCAGGTGCTCAGGTCAGCCCCTGCGCAGGCCGGCCCGCAGCAGGCGTACCGCAGCCGCGGTCCGCTGCTCCAGGAGGCCCTCGGAGAAGGAGGGCCGGCGCCGCCTCCCGACGCTGTGCAACTCCTTGTTGCGATCATCAGTCATCAGACTCATCAGACTTGGATTCATGGTGTGAGCACCTCGGTAACTTGTTATTGACTTATTGATAGTAACAGAATACCATCTGGTCATTAACTAGTCATATGAACTTCGATAGTTACACCGACCAGGGTGTCGAGGCGGCCGCGGAGCTGGTGAACCGGCTCACCCCGGGGTTCGACCGTGGCCGGGCGCGGGCAGTCCCGCTGGAGGCCGCCGGCCGGGGGCAGCTGGCCACCGCCGCGGAGACCTCCATCTGGGGGGTCGGATCTGAACTCTCGGCTCAGGATGCGGAGGGTCTTTTCGCCCTCGCGTCCCGGCTCCGGACCGTCTTCGAGGCGGCGGCTCTGGCGGACGCGGAGCTGGCTGCCACCACTGTCAACACCCTGCTCCAGGACTATCACGCGGCGCCTCAGTTGGCCCGCCATGATGGGGAGCCCTGGCACCTGCATTTTCAGAGCCAGGAAAAGGAGGCGGGGCGGGCCAGGGCCCGCGGTGCCACCTGCGCCACCGCACTGGCGATTGTGATCGGCTCCCAGGGCATGAGGCGGATGGGGATCTGCCACGCCAACCGCTGTGATCGGGTCTACATCGACACCTCTCGCAACGGCTCCCGTCACTTCTGCTCCTCCAGCTGCCTGAGCCGCCAGAAGGTGGCCGCGTTCAGGGCGCGCCGGTCCCCGGTCGAGGTTCCTGGACCACCCCGGTCCGCCTTCCCAGCTCCCAACCCGGCCGGACCGGGGGGCGCCGACCGCTCGCTCGAGAGGCGAGGGCCGGATCCTGGTCAGGTGGCTGAGCGCGGGCCTGCCTGATCCGACTTGGGGCTCCTACCCCGATGCTGGACGAACTGGTAGCCGAAGCGGCCCTTGACGCAGAGGTGCCCCCGGGTGATGTCGTGGTCCAGCGGTGAGGTCACCTTCACGATGGAGTTGTCCTGGACGTGCAGCTCCAGGTTGCAGCCCACCCCACAGTAGGGGCAGATGGTGGTGGTGACGGTCTGCTTCGACTCGTCCCAGGTCCCGGCCGCGCGCATGTCGTACTCCGACTTGAACATCAACGCCCCGGTGGGGCACACCCCGATGCAGTTGCCGCAGTAGACGCAGGCCGAGTCGGGTAGGCCGACATCGAATTCAGTCGAGATCCGAGCTTCGAAGCCCCTGCCCGCGACCGCGATCGCAAAGGTGTTCTGGGCGTCCACGCCGCAGGCCTCGACGCACCTGTAGCAGAGGATGCACCGCGAGTAGTCGCGGATGTAGGTGTCATTGTCAAGCTTGGCGGGTTGGGCGACGGTCGCCGCCGCCAGGCCGTCGGAGGCCGAGTGCTCGCCCGGGCGGGCCCGGTCTCGAGGGCTGCCCGGGCGAGCCGGCGCGCCGAAGCGGTCGGCCTCAGCGCCGTAGCGCCGCAGCCACTGCTGGACCTCCGGTGCTGCCAGGGAGAGGTCGACCGAGGAGGCGAGCAGCTCCAGCACCGACTTGCGACTGGCTCTGACTCGCTCGGAGTCCGAATTGACCACCATCCCGTCCTCGACTTGGCGAGAACATGCCGGCACCAAGGTCCGCGCCCCCTGGACCTCCACCACGCAGACTCGGCAGACGTTGACCGGGGTCAGGTTCTCCAGATAGCAGAGCGTGGGGGTGTCGATGCCCAGCTGCCGGCACGCTTCCAGCAGGGTGGTGCCCTCGGGGACGCGGACCGTGCTCCCATCCACGGTCACGGTCAGGAGTCGCCTGGGCGCAGCCACGAAGGTGACGCTCACGACCGCACCCTTGGAGAGGCGCCGCCGCCGGCCCCGAGCAGGCCCTGCGCGATCGCCGACTGCACCGCCGCCGCCGCGGTTTGACCCAGGCCGCAGATCGAAGCGTCTCGCATCACCAGGCCCAGCTCGGCCAGCAGGTCGAGCTCGTGCTGGGGCGAGCCCAGGGGCCGCCCCGCCAGCATTCTCGCCAGCAACTCCTCCTGACGGACGGTCCCAACCCGGCAGGGCACGCACTGGCCACAGGACTCGTCCCGGAAGAATTGGGCGATCCGGCGCAGGATGTCGGCCACCGCGATGGTGTCATCGAGGACCAGCACCACCCCCGAGCCCAGCGTGGCCCCGATCGCGCGCACGCCTTCGAAGGTGAGCGGCGTGTCCAGAGCGGCCGGCCCCACGAAGGAGCCGGCGGCCCCCCCCAACAGGACCGCTTGCAGGGGACGGCCGCCCCGCACCCCTCCGGCCAGTGCCAGCAGCTGGCCCAGGGTCGCCCCGAACTCCACCTCGTAAAGGCCCGGACGCTCGATGCAGCCGGAGAGACAGAAGAGCCGCGTGCCGGTGGAGGCGGGGGTCCCGAGCTTGGCGAAGGCGGCGCCGCCGATCCGCAGGATCTCCAACACGTTGGCCAGGGTCTCCACGTTGTTGATCCCCGTGGGCCTCTCGAAGAGGCCCACCTGGGCGGGGAATGGTGGTTTGTTGCGAGGCTCCGGCCGGCGGCCTTCGATGGAGTTGAAGAGGGCGGTCTCCTCGCCGGCGATGTAGGCGCCCGCCCCGCGGCGGAGCTCGATCTCGAAGTTGAAGTCGCCGCCCCGGATCGACGGC
>JAKAWF010000161.1 GCA_021817025.1 bacterium | reverse complement strand
CGGGTGACCTCGACTCCGCACTTGTCGCAGATGATGCCCTTGTAGCGGTAGCGCTTGTACTTGCCGCAGTGGCACTCCCAGTCCTTGGTGGGGCCGAAGATCTTCTCGCAGAAGAGTCCGTCCCGCTCCGGACGCAGGGTGCGGTAGTTGATCGTCTCGGGCTTGGTCACCTCGCCGTGGGACCAAGAGAGGATCAGCTCCGGGCTCGCGAGCGACAGCTTCAGGGCATCGAAATTCTCAAGCTTAAGCAAGGCTTGTCCGCCTCCTGGCGAATTGGTGGATGAGGGGGAGTCCGGGTGCGCTCGCCTCGCCGAGATGAGCCGCTCCGGGAGGGATGGGTCGAACTGAATTCACGCCTATCTGCCGATGTCCTCGGCGTCGTCTCGCTCGTCGCGTTCGAGGTTGATCCCGAGCCCAAGGGGCATGTCCGGCATGTCATCCTCCGCAAACACGATCTGCTCCTCGTTCTCGGACATGATCTCGACCCCGAGACCGAGTCCTTGAAGCTCCTTGACCAGCACCCGGAACGACTCGGGGATGCCCGCGTCCAGGGTGTTGTCGCCCTTGACGATCGCCTCGTAGGCCTTGACCCGGCCCACGATGTCGTCGGACTTGATGGTCAGGATCTCCTGCAGGATGTGGCTCGCCCCGTAGGCCTCCAGCGCCCACACCTCCATCTCCCCGAACCGCTGCCCGCCGAACTGGGCCTTGCCTCCCAGCGGCTGCTGGGTGACCAGGCTGTAGGGTCCGGTGCTGCGGGCGTGGATCTTGTCCTCGACCAAGTGGTGCAGCTTGAGCATGTAGATCATCCCGACCGTGATCGGCTGATCGAAGGCCTCACCGGTCCGGCCGTCCCGGAGCACGATCTTGCCGTCCCTGGGCAGGCCGGCCCGCTCCAGCTCGTCTTCGATCTGAGCCTCCGACGCCCCGTCGAACACCGGGGTGGCGACCTTGATGCCGAGCGCGGAAGCGGCCCACCCCAGGTGGGTCTCCAGCACCTGCCCCAGGTTCATGCGGCTGGGCACCCCCAGCGGGTTGAGCACGATCTCGACCGGGGTGCCATCGGGCATGAAGGGCAGATCCTCGATGGGCAGGATCCTGGCGACGACCCCCTTGTTGCCGTGGCGGCCGGCCATCTTGTCACCCTGGCTGATCTTGCGCTTCTGGGCCACGTAGATCCGGATCAGCTCGTTGACCCCGGCCGGCAGCTCGTCTTTGTTGGTGCGGCTGAAGTGCTTGACGTCGACCACCACCCCGCGCTCTCCGTGGGGCACCCGCAGAGAGCTGTCGCGGACCTCCTTGGCCTTCTCCCCGAAGATGGCCCGCAGCAGGCGCTCCTCGGCGGACAGCTCCGACTCCCCCTTGGGGGTGGTCTTGCCGACCAGGATGTCGCCCTGCTGGACCTCGGCGCCGACGTAGATGATGCCGCGCTCGTCGAGGTTGCGCAGGCTCTCCTCACCGACGTTGGGGAGCTCCCGGGAGACGTCCTCCGGGCCCAGCTTGGTCTCCCTCACCTCCACTTCGAACTCCTCGATGTGGATGGAGGTGTACTTGTCCTCGCGCACCACCGCCTCGCTGATCAGGATGGCATCCTCGTAGTTGTAGCCCTCCCAGGGCATGAAGGCCACCAGGACGTTCTGGCCCAGGGCGAGCTCGCCCCGGTCGGTGGCCGGCCCGTCGGCCAGGACCGTGCCCGCCTCGACCCGGTCACCGGGATCGACGATGACCCGCTGGGAGAGACAGGTCCCCTGGTTGCTGCGGACGAACTTGTGGACTCCGTACCACACGTCCGGGCCCGGCCCATCGGGGTGGAAGACGATGCCCAGGCCGCTGTCCTGGCCGCTGCGCACGATCTTGACTCGATCCGAGTCCACCTCCGCCAGGGGCACGTGGATGCCGATCACGGTGCCCGCGGCCGGCGCCACGATCAGCTCCCCGCTGTCCTTGGCCGCGTAGACCTCCATGCCGGTCCCCACCACCGGGGAGTCGGTCGCCACCAGCGGCACCGCCTGGCGCTGCATGTTCGACCCCATCAAAGCCCGGTTGGCGTCGTCGTGCTCGAGGAAGGGGATCATCGCGGTCGCGACCGAGACGATCTGCTTGGGCGAGACGTCCACGAAATCCACGTCGGTCACCGGCACGTCCTTGAAGGTGTGCCGGGTGCGCGCGGGCGTGTGCTCCACCAGGAAGCCTCCCTCAGCGGAGATGGGGGCGTTGGCCTGGGCGACGGTGTACTTGTCCTCCTCGTCGGCGGACAGGAAGTAGACCTCATCGGTGACCCAGGGCCGGATCTTGACCTCGGCGACCTCGGCCGCCGCCAGCGCGGCGATCTCCTTTTCCCCCAGCACGGTGCCGGCGGCGACTCCGCCGGCCTCCTCGCGCAGCTCACGCCCGGTGAGCCGCTCCTGGTCCCGCTCCAGCGCCAGGCTGTGGTACACGCGCCGCAACGGGGTCTCGATGAAGCCGAAGTCGTTGACCCTGGCAAAGGTCGCCAGCGATCCCATCAGGCCGATGTTCGGACCCTCCGGGGTCTCGATCGGACAGATGCGGCCGTAGTGACTGTGGTGGACGTCGCGGACGTCGAACCCGGCCCGCTCCCGGGAGAGGCCGCCCGGGCCCAGGGCCGACAGGCGCCGCTTGTGGGTGAGCTCAGAGAGCGGGTTGGTCTGGTCCATGAACTGGGAGAGCTGGCTGGAGCCGAAGAACTCCTTGATCGCCGCCACCACCGGGCGGGCGTTGATCAGGGAGGCCGCGGTGACCGTGGTGGCGTCGCAGATGGTCATCCGCTCCTTGATGATCCGCTCCATCCGCAGCAGCCCGGTCCGGAACTGGTTCTGGAGCAGCTCGCCCACCGCCCGCACCCGGCGGTTGCCGAGGTGGTCGATGTCGTCTGCCTCCCCCTGGCCGTTGTTCAGCTGGATCAGCCGGCGCAGGATGTTGATGAAGTCCTCATGGGCGAGCACCCGCAGGTCCTTGTCCTCGGCCCGCGCCCGCGCCTCGGCCTCCGAGAAGCCCAGCCGCTTGTCGAGCTTGAAGCGCCCGACCCTCCCCAGGTCGAAGCGACGGGGGTTGAAGAAGAGCGCCTGCAGCAGGTTGCGCGCGTTCTCCACCGTGGGCGGGTCACCGGGCCTGATCTTGCGGTAGAGCTCGATCAACGCCTCGTTGACGTCGTGGCTGGGGTCCTTCTCCAGAGTGGCGTCGATGTAGCGGTGCTCGGGGTCCAGGTCGACCTCCTGGAAGAACTGGCGGATGTCGTCGTCGCCCGGGTAGCCCAGCGCCCTGATCAGGGTGGTCGCCTGGAACTTGCGCTTGCGGTCGATCTTGGCGGTGAGCACGTCCTTGTTGGAGGTCTCGATCTCCAGCCAGGCGCCCCGGTTGGGGATGAACTTGACCGCGTAGAGCGGACGCCCGGTCACCGGGTGCTCGGCGCCGGCGGTGAAGTAGACCCCCGGGGAGCGCACCAGCTGGCTGACCACCACCCTCTCTGTGCCGTTGACCAGGAAGGTCCCCTCCCCGGTCATCATCGGGAAGTCGCCCAGGTAGACCTCCGACTCCTTGATCTCGCCGGCGCTCTCGCCGGTCTTGATGTGGAGCCGGGTCATGATCCGCAGCGGGGCGGCGAAGGTCATGTCCCGGTTGCGGCACTCCTCCTGGTCGAACTTGGGCTCCCCGAAGCTGTAGTCCAGGAAGCGGAGCTCATAGTTCTTGCCGGTGTAGTCCGTGATCGGGTTGATCTCGTCGAACAGCTCGCGCAGCCCCTTCTCGACGAACCAGCGAAATGAGTTCAGCTGGGTCTCTATGAGGTTGCCCACCTCCAGCATCTCGGGGATCTTCCCGTAGCTGAGACGATTGGGCGCGGCAGGCAAGGCAGCACGAATTGGGGGCATGGGCTAAAGTTCTCCAGGCAAGCGCAGACATAGGGTGAACTTCACAGTGGCGGAAGCTCAATGCTACCACACCGTGCCGACACACCTGCTGGGGCACCCCAGCCTCGCGGTTCGGGGACGGCTCGAGAGTCCGTCCTACTTGATCTCGGCGCTCGCGCCTGCCTCCTGGATCTTCTTGGCGACGGACTCGGCCTCTTCGCGCGTGATCCCTTCCTTGACCGCCTTGGGGGCACCGTCGACCAGGTCCTTGGCCTCCTTGAGACCGAGGCCGGTGATCTCCCGGACGGCCTTGATGGCGGCGATCTTCTGGTCGCCGGCCGCGGTCAGGATCACCGCGAACTCCGTCTGGTCCTCGACCTCCGCCACCGCCCCCGGGCCGGCTGCCACAGCCGCCATGGCGACCGGGGCGGCGGCCGTGATCCCGTACTTCTCTTCGATCAGCTTCTTGGCGTTGACCAGATCCAGGACGGTCCAGTCCGCCAGCGCATCCACGAAGTCCTCGACTTTCACCTTGGCCACTTGCTATCTCCTCCTCGCTCTAACCTTCCTAATCCGCCGACAGGGTTCATCTCTGCGACAGCCGCTCAGGCGGCCTGCGCCTGCTTGGCCTCCAGCAGGCCCACCAGGTCGCGGACCGGAGCCTCCAGGAGACCGGCCAGCTGCGCCATCGGAGCCTCCAGCACTCCCAGCAGCTGGGCCATCAGCACCTCGCGGGAGGGCAGCTCCGCCAGCTGCCTGACCTCGGCCGCGCTGAGGGCCCGGCCCTCAGCCACGCCGCCCCGGACCATCTCCGGCCGGCGGTTGGCCCGGGCGTACTCGATCAGCACCCGAGCCGGGGCGCTCAGGTCGTCGTAGCCGATGGCCAGCGCGGTCGGCCCCACCAGCTGGCCCTGGAGCTCGGCCAGCCCGGCCTGCTCGCTGGCCCGGCGGGCGAGGGTGTTCTTGACCACCACGTAGTCGATGCCGGCGCCGCGCAGGGCCGCGCGCAGAGTCTCGAGCTGCTCGACGGTGAGGCCTCGGTAGTCCGACAGCACCGCGCTGCTCATGCGGCCCAGCTTCTCGGCGAGCTCGGCCACGTTGCGCTGCTTCTCCTCGGGAATGCGGGCGGCACCATGGTGCTTAGCGGCGATCATCCGTCTCCACCTCCTGCTCTCCGACTCCCAGAGCCAGGCTGGAGCTGAGCTCAGGTGGCGTCACCTGCTCTCGACTGGTCACCTGCGCGGGGTTTGGTTTTGAGCACTGCTGCCCCCGCGGTCTCGGGCGCCGGGGAACGCGACTGTTCCAAGCGAGACTGGAGTATACCGTCTGGGCCAGGAGACGCATCCGGCCCGAGTTCTCATAACCTCTCCCCATGCGCTGGCTGGGCGGGCTGACACCACTCCTGGGGGCGGCGATCCTGGCCTCCTCCGCCGCTGCCTGCAACGGGCCACCGGCCGCCCCGACTTCGGCTCGGACAGGTCCTGACCAAGCGGGCTCGTCCAGCTGGTGGAAGCCCCCAGCTGATCTCGGGCCCTTCGTGTACCAGCTTCAGGGTCTAACAACAAAGCCGGCCACGGGGGGCATCCTGGTGGGTGAATGCCAGACGCCTCCAGGAGCTCCCGGCTGCGTCAAGCCAAGGGTCTACGACATCGACCTGTACGTCGACTCCTCGGTGAGCGGTCGCAACGATGTCCTCAACCGCCAGGCGGTGGCCGCCATTCATGCGGCCCGGGCCTTCGCGGTCTGCTACGTCGACGCCGGGACCTGGGAGTCCTGGCGACCTGACGCCCACCGCTTCCCAGCCTTCGTGCTGGGGCGCCCAAACGGCTGGCCGGGCGAGCGTTGGCTGGACATCCGGCAGCTGAAGGTCCTGCTCCCCATCATGCGGGCCCGGGCCAGGGACTGCGCCCGAGCCGGCTTCGACGCCATCGACTGGGACAACGTCGACGGCTACCAGAACCGGACCGGATTTCGCCTGACCGCCAAAGAGCAGCTCCGGTACAACCTCGCCCTGGCTCAGATGGCCCACCAACTGGGTCTGGCAGCCGGGCTCAAGAACGACTACGGCCAGGTCGCGGCCCTGGCCGGCGCCTTCGACTTCGGAGTGGACGAGCAGTGCTCCCACTACCGGGAGTGCTCGGCCTTGACCCCCTTCATCAAGCTGGGCAAGCCGGTCTACGACACCGAGTACGCGATGGCCAGCTTCTGCCCATCCACCAGAGCCCAGGGCATCTGGGCCGCGCTCCAGGCCCGGTCGCTGTACCCGAGCCCCTGGGTCCCGTGCGAGGCGGGGCTGCCCTCCCCGAAGCCTTGACCGGGCAGGACCGCCTGCCTCAGGCGATGCTCAGCCGGCCCGCCGCCTGAGGGTCCAGCTTGACGCTGGGCCCCATGGTTGGCGCGAGGAAGCAGGCCCGCAGGTATGAGCCCTTCGCGGCCGAGGGCTTCGCCTTCACGATCGCCTCCACCATGGTGGCCAGGTTCTCGTAGAGGGCGTCATCCTCGAAGCTGGTCTTGCCGACGGGCACGTGGATGATGCCGTAGCGGTCGACCCGGAACTCCACCCGCCCGGCCTGCACGTCTCTGACCGCCCGCGCGATGTCGAAGGTGACGGTGCCGGCCTTCGGATTGGGCATCAGGCCGCGGGGCCCCAGAATCTTGCCCAGCCGTCCCACCGAGCCCATCATGTCGGGTGTCGCCAGCGCCACGTCGAAGTCGGTGAACCCCTCCTGGACCCTCTTGACGAGGTCTTCCGCCCCTACGATGTCGGCCCCGGCGTCCCTCGCCTCCCGCTCCTTCTCGCCCTGGGCGAAGACGGCGATCCGACGGTGCTTGCCGGTGCCATGGGGCAGCACCACGCTGCCGCGGACCATCTGGTCCGCATGGCGCGGGTCCACTCCCAGCCGCAGGTGCAGCTCCACCGTGCCGGCGAACGTGGAGGTGCTGGCCGCCTTGACCAGCCGGATCCCCTCCTTGGGGTCGACCAGCTCCGTCTCCTCGAGCAGCTTCAGAGCTGCCAGGTAGCGCTTCCCGTGCTGTGCCATGTCGCGAATCCTCCCGTGGTTCCAGCGGCCGCCCGGGCGGCCTCCCACATCCAAATAGATCAGGCGGTGACCTTGACTCCCATCGAGCGCGCGGTGCCCTCCACCATGCGGGCGACGGCCTCCACGTCCACCGCGTTGACGTCCGGCAGCTTGGTGCGGGCGATCTCCACCGCCTGCTCGTGGCTGAGCTCCCCCACCTGCTCGCGGGGCGGCTTGGAGGAGCCCTTGGGGATCCCCGCCGCCCGCTTGATCAGGTCCGCCGTGGGCGGCGTCTTGGTGACGAAGGTGAAGGTGCGGTCCTCGAAGATGGTGATCTCGGCCGGGATCACCATCCCCGCCTGGGACTCGGTCTGCTCGTTGTAGGCC
>JAKAWF010000160.1 GCA_021817025.1 bacterium | reverse complement strand
CACGCAGAGATGCGTGGGGTCCCGCGAGACGATGTCCTGGCTGAGGACCCTGGGTAGCTCAGCGGATCGGACGTGGGTCGCCATGCAGAGGTAGAGTGCCAGGGTGGGGCGGATGTCATGGGGCGTCTCGGCCAAGCCCCGGTCGAGTTCATCCCAGGTGAGCGGGAGAACGCTTCTGGCCGCTGGACCAGCGACTGCGGTCGATCCCTCTGCCACCGGCAGGTGTGCGCTAGTGTGGTACTCCCGCCAGACCCGCTCAGCTGCGCGGCGGCGGGCTCCACCAGTTGGCGACGGCCCCCAGATGGCAGCGTCCCCGGCGGCTGCTGAATCGTCACGTGCGCTGTCGGCGGCCGCGATCAGACAGAGGTCGGTCAGGTAGCCGAGCAGGGTGTGCGGACTTCGGGACCGTCGCTTCCGGCTCTCGTCACGCTCTTGGTAGACAAGGCGCATGGAGCCGAGGATCTTCTTCCTGACCTTGGTTTCGGGGTCGGTCCCGGGTCGCGCAAACTCTGTGCACAGCTTCCCGAACTCCGACGGGCTCACACGCCGGCCCCATCCCTGGAGGCGCTGTCGGAGGCCGCTGAGCCCATAGTCAGGGACTTGGCGCCGACTCCTCGGCGAGCGTGGTTCCCCGAGGCTGACCGTTCTTGGCAGCCTGCCCATCAGGTACCCGATCTCGTCGGTGGCATGCGTGAAGAGATGGAGGACGGTGTTGGCCCGCTGTAGCTGGCCCATGGGATCGGGTCCGGAAAGGTCTGCGCTGCGCCGCAGAAGGTCGCGGACAACTGCGAGATCGAGGGACGCAAAGGGTCGCGGCTCCCCCTGACGTCGGAGGGACTCGCCGAGCATCTGAACGGTCAGTCCGCCCCAGACCAACAGCGGCGGTGGACCGTCGCCGGAGCCGAACCGTAGCCCCACCTCGTGCTGCCCCGGCAGCCACTGGGACCATTCGAGCGCCCGGAGCCGGTCGTACCAGTCCGGGAAGAGGATGTCGCCGAATGCGACCAGCTCGATCGCCGCCAGGGCTGCCATGGTCCGCAGCCGCTCAGTGCCGACGCCAAGATCAGCGGCCGTCTCCCACAGGCCCCGGCGGATCTGCGACATCCGGTCCAGCGAGGGGGAATTACGATCGAGCCCGCTCAGGACCCAGTCGCGGGCGCTGCGGGCCTGGGCGGCTTCTCCGGCTGGCGCCAATGATGGGGCTGAAGCGAATCGCGGTGGGACCAGTGGCCGCGACCCCAGATGGGGGGCTTGTCCGAACCAGTGGTCCTGCCTGGTCACGAGGTCCCTGTGGGCACGTGCGAAGCGTTGAGGCAGGTGGATGCTCCACCCGCCGCTCTGCCCGTGCCCGACCAGCGCCGATCGCCAGCGGTCCATCTCGAAGTCTCCGGGCCCACCCTCCCGCTCCCACGCCTCAGCCTCCATGCGACTGATGTACCAGTGGCGGAGCTGGCCGATGGCGAGTGGGGGCAGACTCGGCCCCACGAGTGCCCGGGCCAGGGAGTTGAGGGCCCGCGGAGTAGGCGTGGAGAGGAACTGATCGCGCCAAATGGAGAAGCAGAGCGCTTCGTCCTGGCCCGTGCGGCGCAGGGCATCCACCAGCGGATCCAGCCACGCGAGCAGCACCCTGCCCAGCGGGACCACCCGTGGTGCTCCCACCTTGGGCGCCCAGATGATGAGGCACCCAAACTTTATGCTGACGTCCCGGGCCCGCACCTTGACCAGCTCCTGGGTCCGAATGCCGGTACCGGCCGAGACCGCGTAGGCGGCACCGGCCGCCCAGGCGTTCCACACTTGCGGTTCGCCGTCCACGGCGACGGTCACACTGGCGCGCAGCCCGTCGAGCCATGCCCGCAAGGTGGCGTCGTCCGGGACCCGGACCGAGCCGACCCGTTGAGTGTTCACTGGAGCCCCGTCGACCTCGTCTTGAGGGGGGCCAAGTAGCGGGCCCAGGAGTGTTCAAGCTCACGGTACATCCCTTCCTGGAGGCGGCTGACGTCAACCTCGGGAAGAAAGCCCAGGTAGTGAAACGGCCGCCGGAACGCTCGATCCCATCGGGTGGTCGCCAGGACGAGGTGGCTCGACGTCCAATCGGGCCGACCCGAGAACCAGATCGCTCCAGCCAGGTCGGCGAGCCACACGGGCTGACGAAGATCGGGGTTGATGAAGGCGAGGGTGCGGCTCAAATCCGAGCCTCGCAGGGGCCGGCTCCCACCTGGAAGTGCCACCGTGATCCCCTCGGGTCCCACGGCTGCTCGCAGCCAGCCGGCGAGTATGTGGCACACCTTCACCCGGACCGGTGTGCCGCGGAGGCCAATCTCCGCCTGGTACAGGGATCCGTCCAAGGTAATCCAATCGGAGTCGGGAGAGACCACGGCGAGGCCACTGCCAAATCCCTCGAACACCGCCGCCGGCCAGCCCGTGAGGTAGGCGGCGAGAAGGACTCCCCTGAGGATCTGGGTGACCTCGTCGGTCAGGTCCCTGTCGTTGATCGCCACGGCGGCCTGAGTCACAAGATGCGGGGGGCAGGGCCGCAAGCCGCGGGGGATCCGCATCGTGGCCAGGGTTGTGAGACCCTGGTGGCGAGCAGGCACGGGCTTGGCGGGCGGAGACTCTGAGTCCTGCCCTCCATTCGACTCGGGCTCCGTGAGCAGGATCTTGAGGAGTGATCGCCTCCCGCGCCCCAAGGCAGGAGACGGACCCACCTCGCCCGCTCCCCGCGTCGAAGGTGTTCTGCGCGTCGCTTCAACGCCCAGCGCCTGCCGCAGCGCAGATCGGTAGGCATCGGCGGTGCTCGACTTCAGGCCGGGGAACTGCACCAGCGCGCATGCCTGCGCGTAATCCCCCGTCTCGAGGGCAGCGACGGCTTGAGCGTCTGCAGCCAAGTGTTGAGCGGCAACCCCCAGTGTGTAGCCGGTGACCTTGGGCGGGTCTTGGCCGTCTTCACCATCTCGCAGTTCGCGCATTCTGCCTGCTATCCGGCTCTTCACCGCTTCCGGGAGCGCTTCAGGACCGAGCGCGAGGAAGTGGGCGAGTGGGTCCTGGGTCGCGTAGGGGGATAGGATCAAGCGCTTCCGGGCCGGCTTGGCGGCCGCCAATCTCTGGCATGCGGCAGCCAGCTCTAGCGCTCCTTTCGGAGGAGGGGGATTGAGGGCCAACGCCCCCCGGATCGCAGGGACCAATCCTCGGGCTCGCGCCGAAACGCAGTGGACAACCACACAGTCGATCTCGTCGAGGCTGAGCGAAGTGCCCCCGACCGCCTTTTGGAGGCCGATCGCGATGGGGCCAGGTGCGCGAACGGTGGTCGAGCTCACGCGGCGCGGCCTCGGTCACGGGTACCGTTGCCGCGCGGCAACGCCCGTGAGATTTCGCTCTCAGACACCGGCAGCAGCACCCTGATGATCACCAGGGCGTGCTCGGGGTCGTACCCGTCCGAAGTCTTGACCGTGATCACCCGTCCCTTGTTGATGGCGTCCCGTGCGAGCTTGCGCAGTTCGGCAGGGGGGACGTCCGGTCGGGAGCCACGCGCTGCCCGCTCAGCTCGGACGAAGTCGCTCATGGTCCGCGCTGAGCACGGTCCCACCGCGAGCATGTGCATGCCCCGTCGCTGAATCTCGGGGGCCTTCCCGAGGAGATGGCTGAGGCAGGAGACGGAGTAACGCTCCTGGCGCTGCCCGGGAGACATGTCCAGTGTCCGCGCGTACTCAAGAATGAGTTTTCGGCAGCCTTGGAGCCGGCTCAGGTGGGAGGCGGAGGTTCCGGCGTCGGCCGCGACCCGGGTCAGCGATCGGCCGGCTCGCGTCCCCAGCCGGAGCGCGACCAGCAGAGCGTGATTGTGGGCCACGAGTGCTCGCTCCCCTGCCGTCACGTCGTCTCTGATGGCCAGCTCGGCCCGGCGCACGCGCTCCAGAGCGCGGTCGTACCCGTGCGGGCGACGCTCGCCAGGGGCTGGCATGTCGGTGCTGACCGCTATACCGTGATCGTGTCCGTTCCCAGCCACCGGTGCGGCGGCGCTGTGTGCGCGGTTCCCGGTGCCAGCCCCGGAGACCGGAGGCAGCGATTCCTCAATGGATGTCGCAGCCGCACAGGCCTGGTCAGCATCGACTAGAACGTCTGCGGTGCCTGCTGGCACCGCACAAAGTTCGCGATCGGTGGCGCCGAATCCCGTGGTTGTCGCATCGACCAGCGTGTTATCCTCTTCGTGCGTAGCCTGTCTCTCGCCCCCACGCGCCGGCACAGGCGCCTCGAGCGCGGCAAGGGTCTCAGTGGCTGAGAATGCGCATGACGTGTCCGGGTCCCCCGGTTCTCCCAGCCCGTCGCAGTCGGAATGTAGCTCCCTGACGCTTCCACTCGAAGTTGCTTCCGAATTCAAGCCGCTACCTCGGGCACACGACTCACGAAGCCGCCTGGCGCTGTCGGGTTGAAGATTGCCCTCAGCGCACCGCACCTCGCTACCCTCTTCCTTGAAGAGAGGTAGCTGGTCCCATGGAATGGCGCCGTGGCCAGAAGCTCGTCGCGTCATCGGCGTCTTCCGCCGATCCGGGCGGCCGCTTGAGCTGTCGGGCTGCCGCTTTGAGGCTGCGGGTCGTTCGCAGCCGATCCTTGCCTAGATCGCGAAGTGACACTTGAGCTCGCCGAGGCACCACTCCCAAGGGGCCGACAACCATCCTCGAAATCAGTGATCATCGCGCTCTCATGGCGGGCTTGGTTGTGGCCGGAGTTGCGATAGCCCACCAAAAAGCCCGCCAGTAGCAGCAAGCGTAGCGAGGGGTCAGCAAGACACGCTTCCGAGTGGACTTGCAAGACGGTGATCGAAGTCACCGCCAGCCGAGGGATCAGGCGATTCGAATTACCGCGAAGCATCTCGATCCCAGTCTGCCTCGAAACGGCGGACAGCCCGCGGACATTCTCCAGATGGCTGGTGCTTCTCGCAGGGCAGGTGGCCGGGGTGGGGCCGCAGATCGAGGACGCCAAGTAGGTAGTGCTTGTCCGAGCCCGCTTGGATGGCAGACTACCGCACCACCTGTCCCGCAGTCGAGCGCAAGCGCGCCCATCTCGTGCGTCGCGAGCTGGAAGATCATCCTTGCCCACAGCCCGCCCGGCCCGTCGGTGGGTACTCGGGCCTTACTGGGACTCGACAACACCTCGAATCACTCCAGCGACCTGGTGCGACGCCCAACAACAGACGGAATTGTCCGTTTGTGGTCCGCGCCCATCAGCTACGGTGAGGTCAATGCGACAGCTCCACGCACTCAGCGGCCACCCAGCCTCACGTCTGCCGGCAGAGGTTGGGGTCGTCGGCGCCGACAACCTACCGCGGCACGACGTGATTGGCCCCGCCACGGACCCGACACCGCTCGGACGGATGCAGTTCACCAGCGCCGATGAACTTGCCAAGATCGCCGGGCGGTTGGATGACCTGTGTGTCACCCGCGAGTTGCTGGCCTTCGTCGCGGGGGTGGGTCCGTCGACTGTCACCGCAGTCATCGAGGGTCGCCGGACCACGGCGATCACGCGCTATCTGCTCCGGGTGACCCTGAACCTGTTGGTGCTCGTTCTTGACCCGAACGCCGGCGACGAGGAGGTCGCCCAGGCGATCGACGGTCTGGACGACAAGGCCCAGCGGGATGTCCAGCCGCGCAAGCGGCTGCTTCGTGCTCTGCGAGCCTCGGTGGAGAATGGGCGGCTCACCCCGCCAACTGTGGTCTGGGCGCGCCTCCGCGTTGAAACCGTTGCCCCCGAGAAGGGACGTACACGTCTCACTCTCGCGCCCTGAGCCGCCGTTGGGTGTGGACCCAGGGCACGTCCCACACGATCGCTCGCGCGTTGCGCACCACGGCTGGGTGTTCGAGGTCCACGTAGCGCATCGTCGTCGTGATGCTTGCGTGGCCCATGACCTGCTGCAGGTCCCACGGCGACATCCCGGCTGCCGCCATGACGCGAGCGTAGGTGTGCCGCAGATTGTGGTAGTGAAACCGCTCCACCCCGGATTGATGGCGCAGGCGAGTGCACAGAACCTTGATTCCGTCGGTCGTCAAGGGCACTGGCTCGGCCCCGTCCCGGCGCAAGGTCAGGAACAGCCCCTCCCACCTGGTGCCCTTCGGCCGGACCCGATCGACATAGTCCCTGAGCACCGGGCTGAGCTCGCGGGGGATCGGCACGGTCCTGTGGGTCTTGGTCTTGGGCGCATATACGTACATGCTGGTGTAGTCGCGGCTGACGCTGGAGACTTTGAGCAAGCTGTCGCGGTGGTGATTCTGCTCGTCTAGGCCACGGGCAGCCCCGATCTCTCCGACACGCAGCCCGGTCATCAGCCCGAATCGGATCAGGAAGTCATCGCGCTCGTTCCCGCAGTGCGCCAGCACCCGCGCGATCTCGTCGTCGGTCAAGCGGGGCGGCTGCCACTTCTCCAGCTTGATCCTCGGCAGCTCAGGGACGTCCCGTTTCCATTCCTGCACCCCATGGCGTCCCTTCTGGCACCACCGCAGGAATGGCCCCAGCACTCCCCGCACAATCTTCACTCGAGATGCCGCGGTCAGCCCCGTTTTCGCCAGGGCTTCCTCGAAGTGGTACATGTGTTCGTCAGTGAAGTCGGCTGGCGTCTGGATCGTCGGCGTGACCGCCTGCCGGTATTGGTCAATCCGGACTGCCGCCCATAGGAACACCCCGCGGATGCTCCCTTCCGATACCTCGGTACGCTTGTGGTCCAGGAACGCGGCCCACGCCGCTTCCCAGGGTGTCAGCCCCCGACTGGGCGGTGCTGCCGGGACCACGCGATCCGCGAACCTGCTGCGGGGCAACTCCACCAGCTCTGGTCGGGCGGTCGCCTTCGATGGGGTCATGGGCCGTCCTCCAGCGCCAGTCTGATGACCCCATTCTATCCGACTTAGAGCACTTTTGATATAGGAAAGCGTCTAGTCACCGGGACCTCTTCTCTCACGGATCCGGGTCATGGTAGAGAGCCAGTCTCCACCAGCTCAATTCTCACTTCAGCCCACTTCGAGATTTGGGCTGGAGCGGGAGACGGGATTCGAACCCGCGACCTTCTCCTTGGCAAGGAGACGCTCTACCACTGAGCCACTCCCGCGGCCTCTTCGAGGATAGCAGACGCCTCACCTCGCCAGCGCCACGATGGAAAGGGCTGCAGCGAGGCCCAGCGGCCCGGCGAACCAGCCAGCGGCCCAGAAGTGCCTGGAGCGCACGGATCTCGCACCGCCGCCAGGGGCGAGGATTATCAAGGTGGAGAGTGAGCCGGTCGGGGCCAGATTGGCCCCCAGGTCAGCTCCGG
>JAKAWF010000159.1 GCA_021817025.1 bacterium | reverse complement strand
CTACCCCTGATTCTGCTGGAGGTCTTCGAAGAGGCTTCCGGCCGCGCTTGGGATGGCCTCTGGGAGTTCAATTCGGAGCCCTTTGCGCCTTCCGGAGCGGAGGTGGAGAGCTCGGAGCTCTCCGCGCTTTACACGTTGCAACACCGTCTGTCTCGACACTTTCAAAGCCTTCATAGCCTCCCACATGGGCACCCAGCCTGGGGGTGCCTCTTCCACGAACTGCGACCGGAGGTCCTCAGTCATTCGAATACGCCACGGCGCTCCGGGGGTTAACTGTTCCGCCCCGATGAAACCGTCCGAGAGCCAGCGATGGAGCGTAGAGGGTGCGATTCCCAAGGCCGCCGCGGCCCTGGCGATGGAGAGCAGCTCGCCAGCTTCGCTCCCTTGGGATGTGGGCTGGTACCGAGGAATGCCTCGGTTGCTGCGCAGACTAGCCACGATGACCGCCGTGAAGCGGGACCCGCGCGCGCTGAGCCGACCCTGTCGGTTGAGGATGCCAGCGATCTGGTCATCGGTGTAGTGAACCGCCAGCCGGCGCAGCAGGTCGATGGTGTCCTCGTCGGTCTTGATCCTGGGCTGGGGCCGGTAGGCGGTGTCGACATCGAGCTCCGTGATTGCCCCTCCCTGCCAGCGAATGACCAGATGAGCGCTAGCCTTGTCCTCGCTCAGCTCGATGATCACCTCTTCAAGGAGCAGGTGCAGTAATTCCTTGCGGTCACGGTCGGTAGTGGTGGGTGCCGACCAGACGAGCTTCAAGTCACTCCCCAAGGCGGTCAGCAGTTGGCGCTCGTGGGGGCTGAGAGGACGAGGCCGCTGCTGCTGGCGCTCGGCCAAAGCGGCTTCGGCCTTGGCCAGCCCGCGCAGGCTCTCCTCCCAGCGGTTTTCGAGTTCGTGTCGAAGCGTCCAGCGTAGTCCATGCTCATCCATTCTGAGATCACGGAGCGAGAGCAATCTCCACAGAAGTCCATCCGCATACAGGGCGGTCCAGCGGCTATGCGGTCAGTTATGCGGTCAAACCGGCCGCCCAAGGGCTGGGCCGGTCCTCGGCCTGATCAATCCCATGGGATAGGGGAGTAGCCGGGGGAGTGCGCCCCCCCGGCTACCTTGAAAACTACCCGAGGCTCAGCCTGGGCCACCGGTGACACAGGAATTGTTCTGGCACCAGGGCGCGTACCGCACATTGGCACTCACTGCTACCCCAGCCATACCATGATCGCCCTTGTTCGCCGCAGTGGTTGGCCCAAGGTGGCTTCCCCACCAGTTCGCGACGGCAGGAAGAGTACCGCTGGAGGCATTGTTCACGACCCCGTAGTCACTGTCGTTGACAAGGACATTGTGGGTCACGACGATGCCCGAGCCGAGCGCGCCGGGACTGGCATTATCTTGCCCAACACCCACGCCCTGATAGCTGTCGGTGAGGACGTTGTCGGTGACCGAAATGGCCGTCTGTCCCGTGTCGTAGAGGCAGATCGCACAGTTGCGACCGCTCACGTAGCCTGCGGTGGCGGCCAGGCCGGAATTGGAGCCGTTCCCCGCGTTGGTGACGTAGTTGCCCGACACGGTGTCGTTGGTGCCGAAGGCGATCTGGATGCCCTCCTCGGGCACGTCGCTCACCGTGTTGCCCTCGATGGTGTTGCCACCCTCACTGCCGACCCCCGCGGCGCCGGTGAGGATGATCCCCGCCCATACTGTCTGGGAGACGGTGTTGTCGGCGATCACACTGTTGCTCAGGTCACCCAGGAACATGCCGTCCCGCGCAGAGGTGCCGCTCCCCGTGACATTGGAGACCGTGTTGCCTACGATGTCGAAGTTGGTTCCCAGGGGAGATGTGAGCCCGAAGTTCCCGTGGTAGCCGATCGCCTCGTCAGTGATATTGGTAAAGGTGTTGTCCTTGATGGTCACGTCACCCGCCCCGTAGCCACCGACCGTGATGACGCCGTTGTAGCCTGAGCCGGTGATGTTCTGGAAGTCGAAGCCTTCGATCGTGACGCCGGTGACGCCCGCAGAGGGACTGCTTGCGTTGTAGAGGTTGAAGATCGGACCCGTACCCGTGATGGTCACCGTACCCGAGGCTTCCAGGGTCACCGGCTGGAAGAGGTCGATGCCCCCAATGCTGCTAGTAGTCGCGCCATCTACGGTGTAGGTCCCGGTGCACACCTCGACGGTAGCCCCAGATGAAGCTGCCGCCACCGCCGACTGGATCGTCGAGTACGTCGCCGTCGAGCACGAGCTGTCACCACTGTTCTGGCTAGCCGATGGCGACACGTACAAAGTCGAACTCGTGGCGGTCGCAACGGGGGCCGCCACCATGGCCACGCCTACCAGAGTGGCCATGCCGAGGATCGCCACAATCGGCAGACTTCCCAGTTTTCCCATAGTCCTCCCTCCATCCCAAGTGTTGAGGCGACTGCCCCACTATCGTGCCCAGGCTACCACTCTGGGCGCTGGTCCGAAAGGATCTTTTCCGTCCACTCCCCAGAGGCAGTCTTCCGAAGTCGGCCCAGCAAGGCCCCCTTTCCGGCCGGGGACCAGCGCGGCGTCTGTCGGGATCGACGCGGGACCGAGGCGGCCTCGTGCCAGCGGTGGCGGGCCCAGCCTGGCATAGTGGGGCGGCAATGATCGACCCCGACCTGCTCGCCCTGATCGCACGAAGCCCCGGCGACTCGCCCGTCGGAACCATCCTGCGCGACATGCAGGACCACGTTGCCAACTGCCGCCTCTGCTCGGCTGGGCAGGCGGCCTCCTGCCCGGATAGCCTGGCCCTGGCCCATGCGCTGGCCTCCGCTGCCCACGCCGCCGACATCGCGCAGGCCGCTGGCGAGTGAGCACCTAGGAGTTGGCTCCTAACTGATCGGGTCCCAGACCTCCGCTGCCGGGTGGTGGGTGGTGAGGAAGTAGACGCCAGCCATCATCAGACCGGCAGCGACGAAGATGGCCACGATCACAGGCACCGGAAGCGGCCCCAAGCATGGTGCAACAATCTGGTAATAAGGCTTTCCATCCGGAGCTGGTGGAGCGTCCCGCAGCCGCCGTTGCTCCGGGGTTCCGCGCCCCCCGGTGCTCCTTCGAGGGGCCGCAGGTGGCACTGCTGGCGACCACTGGGGCGCTGGGGCGGGAGCTGGTTCCACCCGGCGCGAAGCCGCCCGCTTGCGTCTGAGCGCCTTCCGGTTCACCCGCCGCCGCCGCTCGGGGTCGGCATAGGGCGGCACCGGGGCTCCCGGTCAGCCGACGGTCGCCAGGTGCCCCTGAGCCGGGACCTCCAGCTCGGCCAGGAAGTTGCCGCCGTTGGGGTAGTAGGTCCAGTCAGTCCCGGGCCCATCGACCCATCGGTAGTAGAAGCCGTACAGGTTCGATGGCGGAGCGTAGTCGGGGCACATCCCTCGGACAGCCCGGATGTCGTTCCCAAAGGTCAGCCGGAAGAGGAACTCGTGGCTCGCCTGGGAGAGCAGCATCCGGGGCACGTAGACGGGCTCCTGGGTGCAGCCGATGAGACCGACTCCCCGGCCCCGGCCCCGAGCGAACACCTCCCGGAGCCCAGGGCCTGGGTCGGTTCGGGATCGCACCACCTGGGTGTACTCGTCCACCAGCAGGATCACCCGGCAGCGGGCGTAGGCCCACCTGAAGAGGGCCTGAGCGCCCTGGTAGACCGACTCCTTCTCAGAGCTGCCCTGACGCAGCGGGACGGTGACCAGCCGCTCACTGGTCCGGCCGAGGTCCCGCAACCGGGTCGGCATGAAGCCCCAGCGAGCGAACCGGGCGCGGTCCTCGGTGTCACCCTTGGAGTCCACGATGACGGCCTTCCAGCCGGGGCTGGCTCCTTGCATGAGATGCCACAGGAGGGCCACCGCGAAGTAGGTCTTGCCGGAGCCGGTCTTGCCGATCAGGGCATACCGGACCGCCCGGCTGAGAGTGGCCTGGGCAGCCGCTTGGCTCGGCTCGCTGGGCACCCCGGTAGCTGCGGTCACCAGATGCTCCGCCAGCCGCTGCGTGGCTGCTTGGGGCCACCGGGCTCCTCAGGCAACCTGCCTTCGTCTTTGCCATGCTCCTTGCCCAGGTCGGGCTCCACGACGGCGATCTCGCGGGCTCCCGCCGCTGGGGCTGCTTCACTGGTCGCGCCGACGGTTCCCGCCGCCTTGGCCTCGGCTTTGGCTGCGAGTTTGGCCAGCTCGGCTGTCAGCTCATCCTGAGCTTCCTCCAGGTCGCCGAGGCGGCGCTCGTGCTCGGCCAGGCGGCCGTTCACCTTGCGCTGATCGGCCCGGAGCTTCTCCGAGACTCTCTCGGCGGTCACCTCGGCGATGCCGTAGGCCAGGGCTTCCTGGTCCAGTTCCTCGTCAGGCTCGGCCTCATCCTCGTCCGGCTCACGCCGTGAGCGTGCTACCGGCCTGGCCCGGCGGGCGGTGGCGGCTGTCCGCCTATGGGCCCGCTCGTCGCGCTCCTCGTCGTCGTCGAGGTCCACCTCGGGCTCGTCGTCGTCGGCCCGCGCCCTGCGCGGTCTGGTCCCGGCTTGCAGCGCCATCGTGAGTCACCTCAAACCTCACAGCGGCGGGGAACTTGGAGTTCCGCTGTTTCAGGAGGCGACTCCGCCTTTCGGTTGGACCTTACCTCAGCGCGCGTGAGCGTGCAACCGCGACTTCCCCGCGCAAGGGTTCGCGAACTGTGGAGTTCCACAGTCATCTCGTGGACCTTTATTCGGTGGACCTCGCTCCCCATGGGACGGAGAACGGCCAGTGGACCGCCGTTCCGGCTACCTCCTGGGATGCTCAGCGGCGGCCCGAGCCCCATATCTCCCTTTCCGCGGGTCGAGCGACGGATATCTCGCTAATTACCAGGGTGTGGTCTGAGCCGCCTGATAGGCAGTCGCCGACACCTTGAGGAGGTCGAGGAGCTGACGGTGGAGCTTCGAGAGCCCCGGGTCGTAGCGCCTGAGCACCTCGTCGTTCTCCACCAGCTCATGGGCGCAGAGCGGTTCGAAGATCTCGATGACCCGGGCTGCGGTTGGCCCCTTGCAGGCCCGGCCCTCCGGGTAGAGCGGCAGGTCGGCGATACCGGCGGCACGCATCGCGGTGCGGAGCTCGCGCTCCATCAGGGCATGCACGAGGACGGCAATGTAGCCGAGGAACGCGAACGCGTCGATGCGCTCGTTGCTCTTCAAGTAGACGGGCACGAAGTCGACGACTCCCTTGAGCACATGGTGGCGGTTCTCGACACCGGGCTGTCGCTTCATGGCCAGCAGCAGTTCGGCTTGGGTCATCGCGGTGTCATTAGTCATGACCGGCCAGCAGCCATCGAAGTAGGCGTCGTCGCGGACGACGTCCTCCGCGATCACCGCGCTGACGGAGTAGCGCTGCTCCTCGATGCGCACGTAGACGGTGTTGGGACCGGGACGTCCGCGCTTTTGCTGCTTGTGGTGGACGATGGTTTCGGTCGAGACACGCGCCTGCACCCAGCGCGAGGCTCTCGCCCCTTCGATCGCAGCTCGGGCTGCGGCCATCACCGACTCCTCGTCCTTCAAGCGGGAACGTGGCCCTGACAAGCGCTCGTCGAGCTCACCGAGCGCGACGCGGGCTGCTTCGATTGCGCCCCGGCGCGCTTGAGCGTCGAAGACCTGCTTCTCCGTCGAGAGGATCCACACGATTCGATAGCCCTCGACCGAAGGCGACGGCGCGGCCGTGGCGAAGAAGACCTCGTCGGGGTCGTCCCTTCTCCTTCCCGGCCGACGCAGCACCTCGGTCCAGGCCGGAGTGTTCTTGGCGACGAAGCGACGGAACTCTCCCACCTCGGCGCGGGTGTTCGGCATGACGGTGAGGAACCGCCCGTGATTGCGGTCGATATGGCCCATCGCGTCGCGATTGCAGAGCTTGGAGTCGCTGACGTAGAGATTATGTGCTGCAGCACATAATCTCTATTAGGCCCAGTTCCGGATTATGTGCAGTCGAGGGGCACTCGCCCCAAGAGCTCCTGTTCCTGGCCAGTTGACGCCAGATTGAGTTGATCTCGCGTCAACTGCACATAATCGCGACACTCCCTCCTATGCATCGGCCTAGAAGGGAGCAGCTCATGAGAGATCAGGATCCATTGACTGGCGACACTGTGATCGAGGCGTTCGACGAGTACCTGCGCCGCACGCGGGGCATCTGCCCGGAGGTGCGCCGTACCTATTCAAAGTTCGCACGCGAATTCTTGGAGGCAGTGCTCGGTGACGGTCCTCTGGACCTAGCTCTTGTATCTGCCCCCGATGTCGTGGACTTCGTGACTGCGGCGACCGCGCAGTACCGACGTTCGACGGTTCAGCTCCTCACGACTTCGTTGAGGTCCTTCTTCCGGTTTCTGCGCGCGCAGGGGTTGCGTGAGGACCGGCTGGAGGAGACGGTACCGACGGTGCCCAATCATCGGCTTGCGTCCGTGCCGCGACATCTCAGCACGGACGAGTTCGCCCGCCTGCTTGGCTCGCTTGACACCTCTTCGCCGCGGGGTGTGCGTGACCGCGCGATCCTACTGTGCGTCGCCCGGCTGGGCCTGCGGGCGAGCGAGGTAGCCCGGCTCGGACTGGAGGACATCGACTGGCGCTCGGGGACCGTGCAGATCCGCTCCCGGAAGACCGGCCACGGTGCCGTACTACCGCTCGCCACCGAGGTAGGGGAGGCCATCGCTGAGTATCTCCAGCGGGGACGGCCCACGAGCACGGGGCGGCAGGTGTTCGTTTTGCACCGCCAGCATGTCGGGGAGCCGATCGACCCCGGCGTGGTCAGAGACGCTGTCCGCCGGTCACTCCGGCACGCCGGGATCAGCGCTCCCATCTGCGGTGCCAACCTGCTACGACACTCGCTCGCCACAGATCTGCTCGGGCATGGGGCGAGCCTGAAGGAGATCGCCGACCTGTTCGGTCACCGCAGCCTTGGGAGCACCCAGATCTATGCCAAGGCCAACGTTGGGGCACTGCGCGAGGTCGCCTTGCCCTGGCCGGAGGTAACACAGTGACGGCCAACTTCATCAACCTAACGGACAGCTACATCGCGATGCGTCGTGGCCTCGGCTACCGCCTGGGCGTGCAGGAGGCCTATCTTCACAGCTTCGCCAACTTCTTGGACCGCTCAGGACACGACGGTCCGATCCCGCTGGCACGCAGCGTGGACTGGGCGACATCGACGGTGGCAGCCGACCCTCACAACCCCGCCCGGCGGCTGATGGTCATCCGGGGTCTGCTCCGTCACCTTGCCACTCAACCCCTTCGCCGGCATTTTGGTGGGTCAGCCGACACTTGCTCAGCAACTGCGCATGGGGGTGTTTTCTGCCCTCGATCAGCGCATAGCCATCCGCTACACCCTGACCCCCATGGACTTGGGCGAGTCGGCCCAGTAC